>CAZPVE010000018.1:0-12175 GCA_964589925.1 uncultured Aurantimicrobium sp.
GGGATGACGTTCCCGGTCTGGTCAAGATGGGGGAGCGGGATGCGCGAATCTGGGAGCTTGCCACGCCCTTTCTGCAGACGCGCGACAACGATGTTCACACGCTCTATTCGTTCGCGCTCGCAGCCCAGTTGTGCAAGGTGATCCCGGAAGCAGACGAGCACATTGTGCTGCCTGGGATCATCCTTCACGACACCGGCTGGTCGACCGTGCCCGAAGAGATTGCGTTTCAGGCAATCGCTCCGGGGCGAGATGGCAGCTACACCTGGGCGGTGATCCAACATGAAAAAGAGGGTGCCCGTATTGCGCGTGAAATCCTTGAACAGGTCGGATACACGCCCGAGGACATTCAAGAGATCTGCGACATCATCGACGGTCACGACACCCGACTCACGAGCTTGAGCCTGAACGATTCGCTCGTGAAAGATGCTGACAAGCTCTGGCGAGTGAGCCCCCACGGCATCGATGTCGCCATGCCGCGCTTTGGCCTTAACCGTGAAGAGTCGCTTCGCATCAACGGCGACCGTGCCTACGAAAAAGTTTTGTTTACCGAGCAGGCCAAGCACATGTCGCTTGCCATTACCGCTCTGGAATCCATGGACATCAGCCCGCAGATGGCCGATATGCAAGCGAGAGGACGCGCCAATGTCACAACAACTGAGTGGTAAGACCGTCATTGTGACGGGAGCCGCCGGTGGCTTGGGTCGCGCATTTGCTCTCGGATTCTCGTCGCGCGGTGCAAACGTCGTGGTCGCAGACATGAATGAGGCTGGATCGGCCGAAACTGTCGCCCTGATTGAGGCTGCCGGTGGCAAGGCAGTTGCGGTTGCCACCAACGTCTCCGACCAGGCCTCCTGCGAGGCTTTGGCCGACGCCGCAGTTGCCGCCTTCGGCTCGCTCGACGTTCTCGTGAATAATGCGGCCGTGTACGCCACGCTTGAGCGTCGCCCCTTCTGGGAGATTGACCCGAACGAATGGGACAAGGTGATGGCCGTCAACATCAAGGGATGCTGGCTTGCCTCCTCAGCCGCTTTCACACGCATGAGTGACGGTGGATCCATCATCAACATTGCGTCGGCAACGGTTTTCAGTGGCTCGCCACTGTGGATGCACTACGTGGCATCCAAGGGTGCCGTCATTGGCATGACCCGCGTCATGGCCCGCGAAGCTGGCGTCAAGAACATCACGGTCAACGCAATCGCCCCGGGCTTCACGCTGACCGAGGCGAGCCTGGCATTGATGGAAGACGCCGCAAGTTACGGTGTTTCTAGCCGCGCAATCAAGCGTGCAAGCGAGCCCGAAGACATCGTTGGGACCGCATTGTTCCTGGCAAGCGATGACGCTTCGTACATCACAGGCCAAACCATCGTCGTCGACGGTGGAAAGCAATTTATCTAGCAGCACAACCCAGACAAGGAAGCACGAATGCCAAACGTTACTTACATCTCGCCCGACGGCAAAGAGACCACCATCGAAGCTCGCGAGGGTGACTCGGTCATGGAGACCGCTGTGCGCAATGGAGTGAAGGGCATCGTTGCTGAGTGTGGCGGCGCCTGCGCATGTGCGACCTGCCACGTCTATGTCGACGACGCTTTTGCCGATGTCGTGGGTGAGCCTGGTGATCTCGAAGACGACATGCTCGACGGTGCTGCAGCTGAGCGTCAGCCGCACAGTCGTCTTTCCTGCCAGATCAAGATGCGTGCTGAGCTCGACGGTCTCGTCGTTCGCATCGCCCCCGAACAGGTCTAGTCATGACCGAGCGGATTCTCATCATCGGTGCGGGGCAGGCCGGCATGCAGATTGCCGTCTCGCTGCGTGAGGAGGGGTTCACCGGTTCGGTGACTCTCATTGGTGAGGAGCCGCACGGTCCGTATCAGCGCCCGCCACTGTCGAAGGCATACCTGTCGGGAGAAGCTGACGAGGAATCTCTCGAGCTGCGCAGTCCGGCTTTCTATGTCGACAACGACATTGTCGTCATCAGTGACGAAAAGGTTGTTGAGGTGCGTTGGGATGCCGCTCACGGCACTGCGGTGACCGAAACCGGCCGGGAGATCGCTTTCGACAAACTCGCTTTGACCACTGGCTCAACTCCGCGCCGCCTCGACATTGAGGGTGCCCAGCTCGATGGCGTTCTGTACTTGCGCGATCTGGCCGATGCCAAATCACTGAAAGCGCGATGGGATGCTGCCGGTCACGTTGTGGTCGTCGGTGGCGGGTTCATCGGTCTCGAGGTCGCGGCAGGTGCTCGCAAGGCGGGCAAGACCGTGACCGTGCTCGAAGCGGCCCCGCGCCTCATCGCCCGTGCTGTGAGTGAGACCACCAGCGAGTTTTACCGTGCCGCACACGAACGACGCGGCACGAGCGTTCGTCTGAATTCCAAGATTTCTCGGTTCGTCGGTGACGGCACGAAGGTCACAGGCGTCGAACTCGAGGGCGGAGAGGTGGTCCCTGCCGACATCATCATGGTGGGCATCGGTGTCATTGCGCGCGGCGAATTGGCCGAGCAACTTGGTCTGGAAACTGTCAACGGCGCCATTGTTGTCGACGAGCAGGCGCGCACATCCGATCCTCGGGTTGTTGCCGCTGGAGACGCCGTGATTCTGCCGCATCCGCTCGGTGGCGAGGGGCAGGTTCGTGTTGAGTCTGTGCAGAATGCCGTCGACCAGGCCAAGCTCGCAGCGAAGACGCTCTTGGGTGGCACGGAGCCCTATCGTGCCGTGCCCTGGTTCTGGTCAGACCAGGCTGACCTCAAGCTCCAGATTGCGGGTCTGTCGAACGGCTTTGACTCAACCGTCGTGCGCGGCAACCCCGACGACGAGAAGTTCTCCGTGCTCTACTACCGTGCCGGTCGCCTGATCGCCATCGACTCAGTCAACGACGTGAGTGACTACATGGCTGTTCGCCGCGCGCTTGGAGCTGGCCAGACCGTGCCGCCAGAGCTGGCTGCAGACACCGCCGTCGCTCTCAAGACGCTGGTCCAGGACTAGGAGCCGTCATGGAATTCACTCACACAATGGAGAACACGCGCACCCTTGGCAACGGCGCTCTGCCAGTGGGCAATTACACCAACGTCGATCATGTCTGGAAGGCGGCCGAACCGTTCATGCGCACGCGCATGAACGACGTGCACTTGCCGATGACACTCCTCTATGCAGAACTGATTCTCGACACAATCCCAGAGGCCGATGAGCTTGTCACTCGCGTGGCAGCGATGCTTCACGATGTCGGCTGGTCACGCGTTGACGAGTCCAAGATTCTTGAAGAAGGCTTTCGCAGCGACAACTTCTTAACCAGCGATATTCGGGTGCAGCACGAAATCTTTGGCTGCGACATTGCGCGCGAGATTCTGCCTGGCTGCGGTTTTGACGATGAATTCATCACCCGCGTTACCGACATCATCGATGGTCATGACACGCGTCCGGTGAGCTATTCCATCGAGGATTCGATTGTTCGTGACGCAGACCGCCTGTGGCGCTTTCATCCCACTGGTTTGGGGTTCTCGGCCGAGTGGTTTGGTCAGACCCCGCAGTGGGTTCTCGGAGACTTGACCGGTCGTGTCATGGGGGAGATGATCACGCCCGCGGGTCGTGCGATGGCTGAGGCCGAACTGAGCCAATCGATCAAGATTTTCCGTCTCGACATTCTGTAATTTCACCTCCAACGAAAGCGAAGCGGCATGACTGCACTAGAGATGTACACCGATGACCTGTTCATCGGAGGCGAATGGGTGAAGTCGCGTTCGGGCGCATTCATCGACGTGACCGATCCTGCCACTGAAGAGGTGTGGGGCCGCGTCGCTGCTGCCGACGAGGAAGACATCAACCGCGCTGTCGCTGCCGCGAGCGCCGCGTTCCGGGGCAAGGGCTGGAGTGACATCGGAGCTGCTGCACGAGCCGTGTACATCAATCGCCTGGCCGACGAGTTCGAAGCTCGCGGTGAGCAACTCGCGAACATCATCACGAGTGAAAATGGCACCCCCATCACTGAGTCAGGGCAGGCGGCCAAGCACGGGGCCGGACTCCTGCGCTATTACGCTTCCCTCGCTGACTACGTCGACCAGAACGACCGCCGACCATACCCCGGCAATCCCAAGCAGTACACCCAGGTGCTTCGCATGCCTCGCGGCGTGGCTGCCCTCATCGCGCCCTGGAATTACCCGGTGGCGCTCGTCATGATCAAACTTGCCCCAGCTCTCATCGCAGGGTGCACCGTGGTCATTAAGCCGGCGTCAGAGACGCCGCTTGACCTGCGGGTTTTGATGGAGGCCGCAACTGCGGCGGGAATCCCGGCAGGTGTGATCAACTTGGTTACCTGCACACGCCACAGCGTGGGTGCACTCGTTGAGCACCCCGATGTTGCCAAGGTGGCGTTCACCGGGTCGACCGAGGTTGGGCGCTTCTTGGCTGAGCAGTGCGGACGTCTTCTGAAGCCTGTCACGCTCGAACTGGGCGGCAAGTCCGCAAGCATCGTGCTGGAAGATGCTGACCTTGGCTACTTCGAGTCGATGGTCAACAAGACCTGCCTGCGCAACACCGGCCAGACCTGTTACAACTCGACGCGCATCCTGGCACCGCGTTCGCGCTACGACGAAGTTGTGGATGCTGTTGCCTCGGCTGTCGCCGGTGCAAAGCAGGGCGATCCTTTTGCCGCAGACACTGTGTATGGCCCCTCGGCATCAAAGAAGCAGTTCGGCACGGTCACCGATTACATCCGTATCGGTCAAGAAGAGGGGGCGAGCGTCGCAACCGGCGGCTCTGGTCGCCCCGACGGCCTCGACAAAGGCTATTTCTCGAAGCCCACGGTGTTTGCCAACGTAAATAACAAGATGCGCGTCGCCCAAGAAGAAATCTTCGGGCCGGTGCTCGTCGTGATTCCTTACGAGAACGAAGACGACGCCGTGGCAATCGCGAACGACTCGGTTTACGGCCTGGGTGGAACGATTTACAGCAAGGATGTCGACCACGCCGAGCAGGTCGCGGCGCGCATTGAGAGTGGCTCGACCGGCATCAACTTCTTCCAGAACAACCAGGCCGCACCGTTCGGCGGCTGGAAGGATTCCGGACTCGGCATGGAGTACGGACCCGAGGGAATCTCGGCCTACTTGCGCCTTAAGTCAGTGCACCGGCAGGTTTCCTAAGCTGAGGTGCTGTCGGCTTTTACTGCCAGTCGTCAGCGTCGTACGGCCATCCCACATAGCCTTCAGCGATGAAGATCTGCCCAGCCTCTGACGAGGTGTACATGTACAGCTCGCCGAGTTGACGCTGCTTGTCGAAGTCGGAGGCATCCGGGGCGATGTGCAGCATCGTGGTCATCATGTAGGAGTAGTGGGCTGCCTTCCAGATGCGCTGGTAGGCGTCGTCTTGGTACGAGTCGAGCAGGGCCTCGGAGCCGCTGCGGTAGAACTCGCGAAGGGCACGGTTTGCCCACAGCACGTCTGAGATGGCCAAGTTGAGGCCCTTTGCGCCGGTCGGGGGCACGGTGTGTGCGGCATCGCCGGCGAGAAGAACGCGGTTCTTGCGCAGGCGGTTGTGCACGTAGCTGCGGAACTTGAGCACGTCTTTGCGGAAGATCGGTCCGCGCTTGAGCTCGGTCGTCACGCCAGCCTGCAGTTTGTCCCAAATCTGCTCGTCGGTGACGGCGTTGACATCCATGTTCGGGTCGCACTGGAAATACATGCGCTGGATGTGCTCGTCACGAGTAGAGATGAGCACGAAACCCTCTTCGGAGCGGCTGTAGATGAGTTCCTCGGAGCTTGGTGGCGCTTCGACCAGGATTCCGTACCAGCCGAAGGGATACTCGCGGAAATAGCCGCTGTGGCGGTCTCCGGTCACATACTCGCGCGTGATGCTCGTCGATCCGTCTGCTCCGATAACGAAGTCGGCTTCGATCTCGAAGGCTTCGCCGGCGATGGTCTTGCCAACAATCATGGGGCCGTTGGGTCCGTCGATTACTTTTTCGGCGTTGTGCTCGAACAGGGGCGAGACACCGTCACGAATGCGCGCGGCAATCTGATCTTTCAGCACCTCGTGCTGAGGGAACAGATAGACCGACTTGCCCGTGAGCTTCGGGAAGTCGAAGCGGTGGGCATGTCCGTCAAAGTGGAACTCGATGCCGTCGTGCTTCATGGGCTCGACACGGGCGCGGGTTGAAACGCCCGTCTCGACCAACACGTCGACGGCAGGACTCTCGAGGATGCCGGCTTTCACTGTGCCCTCGATGTCTTCGCGTGTGCGGGGGTCAATCACAACGGAGTCGATGCCCCCGCGCTGAAGAAGGTGGGCGAGCAAGAGGCCAGCGGGTCCGGCGCCAACGATGCCGACCTGAGTGCGAATTTTGGTGGTCATGTCAAACCTTTGTGAGTGGGTCCCGCACCGTCGCGGGCTACGTCCACTTTTTCGCGCAGAATCATGCCAGACAAGGATAAACTTCCATGGCATGAAAGTTTTTGGACGGAGTCGTCAATGAGCCCAGCTCGAGCCCAAACCGGTGCCCCAACCGCGTTGCTCGAGCGCGCGATGGAGATTCTCTCTTGCTTCGACCCGACTCATCACGAGTTGACGCTGACGGAGATTGCCAGCCTCACGAAACTCCCCATGTCGACCTGTCATCGCATCGTGGCGACCCTCGTCGAGGGTGGATTCTTGGCCAAAGGCGGTGATCGCAAGTTCCGGGTCGGCACGCGCCTGTGGACCATCGCGCAGCACGCACCGCTGAGCGACAAACTGCGCGAAAGCGCGCTCCCCACGCTGGCGCGTCTGTATGAAGAGACGGGCGAAAATGTGACGCTCGCCGTGCTCGACCGGGGCCAGGCACTGTATGTCGACCGCCTTGTTGGCGAGCGCAGTGTGCCCACGATTAGTCGTGCGGGCGGGCACCTTCCGTTACACACGACGGGTGTGGGCAAAGTTCTTTTGGCCTACCAATCGCCGGCAGCCATTGAGCGCTACCTAGCAGCACCCTTGGTCAAGCCCATGCCTCAGTCCATCGTCGACCCCACGGCACTGCGTCAGGAGCTAGCTCAGGTGCGTGCCAACGGCTATTCGGTTACGCGACAAGAGATGACCGCGGGCAGCGGCTCGATTGCGGTGCCGATCATGCGGCGCGGGCGTTGCGTCGCGGCCGTGGGCGTTGTGGTCCACCTGGCGCGGCTCGACATCAATCGACTCGTTGCTACTCTCACACAGGCCGCCGAATCCATCTCGCGCGAGCTCGACGAAAACGGCTAGTCGCGAATCCAGTCCACCGACACGTCGCCGAGCTTGGCAGCGAATTTGATCAGGTGCCGACCAAGAACATCTTGGATGCGCTCGAGCGCTTCTTCAGATGGGGCCTCAGCTCGCAGTTCCAGAGTCTCCACCTGCGGCAGAACCGTTCCGACGCCGGTGGCGATGTGAAGTTGCCAGCCACCGTCGACTTCTTCACTCTCCACCTTGTTACTCAAGTGACTGACCAGCTGTTTGGCGTAGCGTGCGGGGCGCTCAATAGTGACGGTCGCGTGGCTTCGCAATGCAGGCAAGGTCATGGCTCCAGCATAGGCAGTCTTGTGCTGTCGCGACCCTACCTTGCTCCCTGAGGCTCACTCTGGGCCAGGAAAACTGCGAGGATTGAGGCATGAGCCCTTCGCCCCGCATCGCTGTCATCGGCCTCGGCGAGGCCGGCTCGCGCATCGCGGCAGGGCTGCGTGCAGCGGGGGCTGACGTAGTCGGCTTCGATATTCGTTCTCTCGAGGAGCCGCCGGTTCCTCTGGCTGTTTCTGCCCTCGAGGCGGCATCAGGCGCCGACGTCGTCCTCTCGATCACTTCGCCGATGGCGGCTGT
The DNA here is from genome assembly GCA_964589925.1 of uncultured Aurantimicrobium sp. GTDB lineage: Bacteria > Actinomycetota > Actinomycetes > Actinomycetales > Microbacteriaceae > CAIOLM01. The sequence goes on from CAZPVE010000018.1 coordinate 7,815, forward strand.
GCGCGTCGCCAGCGAAATCGCGCCCGTTTTGACCCACGGGACGGTTTTTGCCGATCTCACCACCGGCACACCGAGTCTCAAGAAGTCGCTAGCCGCGCTTTTCAAGCCCGGGGTGTTCGCGGATGCTGCCATTCTCAAGCCGGTGCCAGGGCTTTCCGAAAAAGTGCCGATGGCGGTTTCGGGTTCCGGGGCGCAACGACTCATCGAAGTGCTCGAGCCATTGGGGGGCAACCTCACATTTGTCTCAGCTGAGGCCGGCGATGCCGCCGCCCAGAATCTGCTGCTGAACATGTTGGCCGAGGGTGTGACAGGGGCTGTTGTCGACACTCTCTGGGCTGCTGAAAGTTTGAATATGCAGGATTGGGCATACGACGAGGTGCTCGCCCAGATCGAGGCTCTCGACGCCGAGGCCCTCAAGCGCATGCTCGCCGCCGCCGCAAAACAGTTCAAACGCCGCCAAATCGAGCTCGTCGATATTTCAGAGATGCTCACTGAGAGCGGATACGAGAGCACCATGGTGCCGCCCGTCCAGTTCAACTATGGGCGCATCATGCACGGCAAGAAGATCCCGCACACCAAGCCTTAACGTCGAAAGCCAGTCCGATGAGGACTGGCTTTCTCGCAGCTCGTTGCTAGTAGTCGAGCTGCTGCTGCAATTGGTCGAGAACCACGTAGCAGGGGAGAACCTGAGCCACACTCGAGTTCGGCTCGCGTCCCTCGATGATTGCCGAGGCAAACTCGCGGTCCTGCAATTCGATCCCGTTCATCGACACAGCGACCTTCGATACGTCAATCGGTTCTTCTTTGCCGTTGACCAGATCGTCGTAGCGCGCGATGAAGGTATTGGTGTCACCGATGTAGCGGAAGAACGTTCCGAGCGGGCCGTCGTTGTTGAACGAGAGCGACAGGGTGCAGATCTTGCCCGACTCGGTGGCCAGCTGAATCGACATATCCATGGCGATGCCAAGCTCGGGGTGCTTGGGACCCTGGAGCGCATTGGCCTTCACAATCTTCTCGCCCGTTTGGTAGGCAAACAGATCGACCGTGTGAGCGGCGTGGTGCCACAGCAGGTGATCGGTCCACGAGCGCGGGTTGCCCATCGCGTTCATGTTCGTACGACGGAAGAAGTAGGTCTGAACATCCATTTGCTGGATGTTGAACTCGCCGGCAGTGATGAGGTTGTGCACGTACTGGTGAGACGGATTGAAGCGACGCGTGTGACCAGCCATCGCGACCTTGCCGGTTTCGCGCTGAACGTCGACGATTTCTTGAACGCCCGCGAGGTTGTCGGCCATGGGAATCTCCACCATCACGTGCTTTCCCGCACGCAGGCCCTCGATGGTCTGGTCGTGGTGCATCTGGGTGGGGGTGGCCAGAATGACGCCGTCGAGGTCGGACTGCTTCAGCAGCTCGGTGTAGCTGTCGAAGCCAGCCTTCGCGCCGTATTTCTCGGCAACCTCGTCGGCGATGTTCTGACGGCTGTGTGCCACATAGGCGATGTTGACATCGGGGATGTTCGCCAAGGCATCCAGGTGTTTCTGGCCAAAGGCGCCGAGGCCTACAACTGCGAGATTCAGGGTCATTCTTAGTCTTCCTTGGGGGTGAGAATGAGGTGGCCGACCGAGGTGTTCGATGCGGGCACGTGGTTGAAACGGTAGACCTCATTGACCTTGTCGCCGAGGGCCCCGCGCATGATGAGCCACATGATGAGCTCGGCGCCTTCGGAGCCGGCCTCAATCATGTATTCGAGGTGTGGCTTGTACTGCAGCACTTCAGGCTGGTTGATCAGGTCGTCCATGAACTGGATGTCCCAGGGCAGGTTGATCAGGCCCGCGCGAGCACCCTGGATTTGGTGGCTCATTCCGCCGGTGCCCCAGATCTCGACCTTGAGGTCTTCGTCGAAGCATTCGACGGCACGCTTGATGGCCTTGCCGAGGGCCAGGCATCGCTCACCTGAGGGCTGGGGGTTCATCACGACGTTGACCGGCAGGGGAATCACCTTGGTCGGCCACTTGTCGGGGGTACCGTACATCAGTGACATCGGAACGGTCAGACCGTGGTCGACCTCGAGCACATTGAGAATCGTCATGTCGAAGTCATCGGTGATGAGTGACGCGGCGACGTGGGTTGACAACTCCGGGTGACCCTCGACGACGGGGACCGGGCGAGGTCCGTATCCTTCGTCACAGATTCCGTACGAGTCGGCAATACCGATCGCGAACGTCGGCATAATCTCCATACCGAAGTACGAGGCGTGATCGTTGTAGACGATGATCGCCACGTCGGCCGGGTTCTCTCTTGCCCACTTCTTTGAGAACTCGTAGCCGTCGAACATGGGTTTCCAGTAGGGCTCCTGGGTCTTTCCTGCGTCGACCGCATGGCCGACGGCAGGTACGTGGCTGGTAGCGATTCCAGCGACAATCTTGGCCATTAGGCTTCCCCTCGCTCTTTCTTGGAACGCCATCCTTCGATGTTGCGACCGCCGGCCAGCATCATCGCCTGGTATTCCTCAACGTTCATGTCGGTCATGGTGCTTACTGCCTCGACATACGAGAGTCCTTCTGAGGCAAAGATCTTCGAGAGAAAGTAGACGTTGCCGCCGAGGTCAAGCATGCGCTGGAAGTCACGGTCAATGACGGCCTGCTTTTGCTCCTCGGTCATGTCCCACTCGTCGAGGTAGGCGCGGTTGTCTGCCAGAAAGCGTTTGCGGTTTTCTTCGCTGCGCAGGCTCATGCAGAACTGGTTGAGGTGGAATCCGATGCGGGCCTTTTCGATGGTGAAGATCGTGGTCCCGGGAATGTCGTTGAACTGCTCAAAGTTGGGCTTCATGATTAGCTCCAGTAGAGGGTGTTGGGATTGGTGACGAGCAGCTTTTCTTGCAGCTCCGGGGTCGTCGCAATCGACGGAACATAATCAACGAGAATGCCGTCGTCAGGCATCTCCTTCTTCATGTTCGGGTGGGGCCAGTCCGTTCCCCAGAGAACTCGGTCGGGGAATTCCTCGACGATTTTCTTGGCGAATGGGACTACATCTGCGTACGCGGGGGAGCCCGTGACCGTCAGGCGGTCGGGGCAGCTGACCTTGCACCAGATGTTGGGGTTGCCGCGCATGAAGTCGAGGAACATCTCGAATTCTTCATTCTCGACAGGCTTTGTGACGTCGGGTCGGCCCATGTGGTCGATGACGAGGGGGATGTTGAGAGAGTTGAAAAACTCCCGCTTTTCCCGAAGGTCGGAGGGTTCGAAGTAGAGCACGACGTGCCAGCCCAGCGGGCGAATCTTCTCAATGATTTCGCGGTAGTACTCGTCGGGCTTCGGGTCAACCAGGCGTTTCACGTAGTTGAAGCGCACCCCGCGCACTCCGAGAGCGTGCATGCGCTCAAGCTCCGAAACCTCGATGTCTTTCTTGACGGTTACAACTCCTCGGGCTTTGCCGTTGGCTCGCTCGAGAACATCGAGCAGGGCCGAGTTGTCAGACCCGTGGCAAGTCGCCTGAACGACCACGTTCTTCTCGAATCCCAAGAAATCACGAAGCGCGAACAGCTGTTCCCAGCTGGCATCGCAGGGGGTGTACTTGCGCTCGGGTGCGAACGGAAATACGTCACCCGGGCCGAAGACGTGGCAGTGGGCATCCACCGCACCTGTGGGCACAACAAACTTTGGCTTGCTGGGGTTGGGGTGCCAATCCAGCCAGTCGGCGTCTTTCACAAATGCAGGGCTCATTTGCCGGCCTCCGCGAGCTTCTTGTCGAGACGGGGGAACACCTTGCGCGTGTTTCCTTCGAAGATGGCGGTGCGTTCGGCGTCGCTGATGTTGGCGGCGTCGATGTAGCGCTTCGTGTCGTCGAAGTAATTGCCCGTGGTCGGGTCGATTCCGCGAACCGCGCCGATCATCTCGGAGCCGAACAGGATGTTCTTGTTGTCGATAACCTCCACCAGCAGGTCGATGCCGGGCTGGTGATACACGCAGGTGTCGAAGAACACGTTGTTCATCAGGTGGGTCGACAGGCTGGGCTGCTTGAGCATGTCCGCCAGGCCGCGGTAACGGCCCCAGTGGTAGGGAACGGCTCCGCCGCCGTGAGGAATGATGAACCGAAGTGTCGGGAAGTCCTTGAACAGGTTGCCCTGCAGCAGCTGCATGAATGCGGTGGTGTCGGCGTTCATGTAGTGCGCACCGGTCGCGTGGAAGTTCTCGTTACACGAGGCCGACACGTGAATCATGGCTGGAACATCCAGCTCCACCATTTTTTCGTAGATCGGATACCAGTAGCTGTCGGTCAGCGGCTTGGTCTGCCACATTCCGCCGCTGGGGTCAGGGTTCAGGTTTACGCCGATGAAGCCCAGCTCGTTGATGCAGCGCTCC
>CAZPVE010000019.1:0-11279 GCA_964589925.1 uncultured Aurantimicrobium sp.
CGTTGAGCCGAAGCTGAACGGCCCCGTGAAGACGAGGCCCGCGCTGCGCCAGGTTTCGCGGATGCACCCTTGGTATTCAATGCCGCAATGACGCCAATGAACATCAAAACAAAGCCGGCCACTCCCAGAATGAGCAGCTGCAGCGAAACACCCAAAATCAGGATGGCCAGGCCCAAGGCAATACCGACAAAGCCGAGGAAAATGCGCCCCGGTGAAAGCTGGGCGGGCGATCCTGACGAGGTGTGAACGTCGTGAGCGGTGCCGTAGAGGTTGCGCTCCATCTCGTCGAGCAGGCGCTGCTCTTCTTCCGATAGTGGCATCAGGCACCTCCTTGAGAATCTGAACGTCGTTAGCTCCAGTGTAAGCGACGCGAACGAAGCTAGGCTAGGGCATCGTGGATACCGCCAACTGGGTAAATCGTGTGAATGAGCACATCACCGCCATTCTCGAAAATCAGCGCGCCACCCTGTCCCACTTGGGCAATGACGTCACCGCCTTCACAGAATTTGCGGGAAAGATGCTCAGTGGAGGCAAGCGCTTCCGAGCTCAGTTCTGCGCAATGGGCTACGCCACTGCCTCAACTGAGCTCCCCGACTCCCTCTGGGATGTTGCGGCCGGCCTTGAGCTTTTCCACGCCGCTGCTCTTGCCCACGACGACATCATGGACAAGTCGGATACTCGCCGGGGAATTCCGGCAGCCCACCGGTTCTTCGAGGCCGCCCACCGCTCGAGCGGCTGGGATGGCGATGCAGAACATTTCGGCGTCTCGTCTGCACTCCTTTTCGGTGACTTCCTTCTCGCGCTGAGTGACCTTGCGGTCGCACGAGGTTTTCGCGACCACGCCGACCGGGATGCGTCTTTCGCAGCCCGACTCGAATTTGACCAGATGCGTCTTGACGTCACTGCTGGCCAGTACCTCGACATCGTCGAAGAAAACGCTTGGCCGACCGTGGGCCCCGAAGATGCGCTTCGTCGCGCCCAGACTGTCCTGACCTACAAGTCGGCCAAATACAGCATCGAGGCACCACTGGTTATCGGGGCGAGCCTTGCCGGCGCAAGCGCTTCGGTGGTGGCCAGCCTGAGGGACTTCGCGGTTCCCCTCGGCAACGCTTTTCAGCTTCGTGACGACATCTTGGGAGTCTTCGGCGACCCCGCAATCACCGGAAAACCCGTAGGTGATGATCTTGCCGAGGGCAAGCGAACGGTGCTCATTGCGCTAGCGATGAAGGACCTCAGCGAGCGTGAACGCACTCAACTCAATGCTGAGCTTGGCTCGTCATCGCTGTCCGAAGGTGACATCCTGCGCATTCAAGGCCAACTCGAGTCAACGGGAGCTCGCGAAGCGGTCGAAAACATGATCGCTTCGGAATTCGACCGTGCGATCGAGGCGCTCGAGGCATCCGAGATTGGTGTCGACCCGCAGAAAGCCCTGCGCGCTCTCGCTGAGCGCGTCGTAGTTCGCTCGGCCTAGAGCAGCGCCTGGGCGACGCGACGAACTTCTGCTTTGCGTCCGGCCCGAAGGGCGACGATCGGCGTTGCCTTCAGGCTTTCTTCCTCCGCGAACATCCAGTCCAGGATTTCGTCGTCCGAGAATCCGACGTCGTGCAACAGCACGAAGGTGCCGTGGAGTTCACTCAAGACGTGCCCGTCCCGCAGGAAATCTTCAGGAACGCGGAGTACGCCGTCAATCTTGAGCCCGAGGAGGTGTCGATCTTCGATGAGACGACGAACCTTAGTGACCGGAATACCCAGTATTTCCGCGACATCGGGAACGGTCAGGGTTGGTGCAGGAAACGAGGATGAGGGTTTCTTTGTTGACACACCAACAGATTGCCCGCTCCCAGATTCGACACGCCGCGACACGCCGAAGCTTTAATTCCACACCGTGCTTTAATCCGTCGCTTAAAGTCTCAATCACGGGTCGAAACTTTAAGGCCCGCAGATTTATTTAATCCTCGGCCGAAGGAGGGAAGATGCCACAGAGCAAAGGCGCTCGAGTCTTCTCCAAACGACGCCACGTCGCAGCCATAGCGCTCGCCCCCGTAGCCCTCGCCGCTCTGACGAGTGTGATCTTCGGCCTGAACGCACACGCTGACAAAGCGCCGGATTCATCCCCCAAGCACCTCAAGGCAAAGCCAGATGGCGACGCCACCACCGCCACACCACGCACGGCAGCGGTCACTCCCCGACCCGCAAAGTACCGAGTGGTGGAAGGCGACACCCTGCGCGATGTGGCATCGCGGTATGGCGTTTCGACAGCCGAGTTGCTTGCCGCCAACGGTCTCAGCTGGCGCACCATGATCGCAATCGGGCAAGAGCTGCGCATCCCCAAGGACTCTTCCGGTTCGGCGGCTCTCGAAGTGCCGTCGTCCATCCGTAGTCACCGCGTTGCCGCCGGAGAAACCCTCGAAGCCATCGCGCGTGCCAACAAAGTCCAACCTCGCGCCATCATCAGCGCAAACGGCCTCCACCAGACCAGCCGACTCGTCGTTGGACAACGCCTGGTCATCCCCAACGCCGAGGTCATGGAGGGCCTTGCAGCTCTTGACGCCTCCGGTGTTTCTCCCGCATAACACCGCGGTTTTTTCCTAAACTCAAGTCTCGTGACTGGTGCCTCTGCTGACGCGATGATTGGTCGCCTCATCGACGGGCGATACCAGATCAACTCGCGCATCGCCCGAGGCGGAATGGCGACCGTTTATGTCGCGACCGACCTGCGTCTTGAGCGACGAGTCGCCGTCAAGATCATGCATGGCCACCTGGCCGATGATCAGGCATTCCGCACCAGGTTCATTCAGGAGGCTCGTTCGGCAGCTCGCCTAGCGCACCCGAATGTCGTAAGCGTGTTCGACCAAGGTCAAGACTCCGAGATGGCCTACCTCGTCATGGAGTATCTCCCTGGCATCACGCTTCGTGATCTGCTCAAGGATTACGGCAAACTCACCCCCGAGCAAACCCTCGACATCATGGATGCCGTGCTGCGCGGACTCGCTGCTGCGCACGAGGCCGGCATCGTGCACCGCGATCTGAAGCCCGAGAACGTGCTCCTGGCTGACGATGGCCGAATCAAGATCGGTGACTTTGGACTGGCTCGTGCTACCACCGCGAACACCGCATCCGGTCAGGCGCTTCTCGGCACGATTGCGTACCTCTCCCCCGAGCTACTCACCCGCGGTGTGGCCGATGCCCGCAGTGATATCTACGCCGCCGGCATCATGATGTTTGAAATGCTGACCGGGGAGCAGCCGTTCAAGGGCGAACAGCCGATGCAGGTGGCCTATCAGCACGCGAACGACAAAGTTCCAGCGCCGTCGAGCAAGAACCCCAAGGTTCCCAGCGCGCTCGATGACATCGTGGCCTGGAGTACCCAGCGCTCCCCCGAGAACCGCCCCGAGAATGCACAGCAACTTCTTGATGCGCTCCTCGTGGCTGAAGGCGGCATCCGGCTCGACACGCACACGAGCAACATCTCAACTCAGCAGACAATCGTCATGCCTGCTCACGGGTTTGGCTCTGACGACGAAACCCGCGTGATTGGCCAGGGAACCACGGCCACCGTCTCAAATCCAACCGGACGGTTGAGTCTTCTCTCACAGCCCCGGCGCAAGCGCGGCATCGTCCTGATTGCCCTGGTACTGCTGTTGGCCCTCGTGGGTGGAGGTGTCGGCTGGTACTTCAGTGCGGGTCCGGGTAGCTACGTCGCCATCCCCAAGGTCAGCGGACAAACTCCCGCAGCAGCCACCTCAGTGCTCAAAGCAGCTGGCTTCGGTGTCGTGGAGCAGCAGGTGAACTCCGTGGATGTTCCTCAAGGGCAAACGATCGGAACCACACCGAAGGCCGGCACCAAGGTCGCTCACGGCGCCAAGGTGACCCTTCAGGTTTCGCTCGGACCAAAAATGGTGAATGTTCCCGTGCTGGCCGGACTCCCCCAGGCGCAGGCTGAAACCACCATCAAAACGGCTGGTTTCGTTCTCAACAAAGTTGTCCAAAAGTATGACGCCAAGGTCCCCTCTGGAACGGTGATTTCTGCGAGCGACGGCGCTGGCGCCCCGTTGCCCGCAACCTACCCCGAGGGTGGCCAGATCATCCTGACCGTCTCTGCGGGTGCTGTCCCTGACGTCGTGGGCAAGCCCCAGGCCGATGCCATCGCTGCGCTCACGGCTGCTGGACTCAAGCCGACTCTGGCTCCACAGGCATACAGCACCACTGTTCCGAACGGGTCGGTCATTTCGGTTGACATTCCGAAGACGGGACTCGCCCCCGGAGACACCGTTTCGATCACCGTGTCCAAGGGACCCGAAATGGTTGACGTGCCCAACTTCCTCGGTGGGGGCTGGGTTATTTCTGAGGCAATCGCCAAACTCAAGGCGCTCGGGTTCAACGTTTCGACGAACATCGCACCTGCACTTCAGAAGTACGTGCCCGTGACGTCACAGAACCCTGCCGCGGGCCCGGCGCCCAAGGGCTCGACCGTTACGGTCAACGGCCCCAGTTAGCGGCGGCCGAGCTCCTCGGCAACAAGGAACGCGAGCTCGAGCGACTGCATGTGGTTCAAGCGCGGGTCACAGAGCGATTCGTAGCGCGTAGCGAGGTCAGCCTCGTCGATGTGCTCAGATCCGCCAAGGCACTCGGTGACGTCGTCACCCGTGAGCTCCACGTGGATTCCGCCCGGGAACGTTCCTGCGGCGCGGTGGGCCTCGAAGAATCCCTTGACCTCGTCGACGACGTCGTCGAAGCGACGCGTCTTGTATCCCGTCGGAGTGGTGATTCCGTTGCCGTGCATCGGATCGGTGATCCACAGTGGATTGGCGTCTGTCGACGTGACCGCCTCGAGCAGGGGTGGCAGAGCATCCCGAATCTTGCCAGCACCCATGCGCGTGATGAAGGTCAAGCGACCAGGCTCACGGTTGGGGTCGAGCTTCTCGATGAGCTCACGCATGGTCTCGGGTGTCGTGGTCGGGCCGAGCTTGACTCCGATTGGGTTGCGAACGCGCGACAGGAAGTCGACATGTGCGCCATCGAGCTCACGCGTGCGCTCACCGATCCACACGAAGTGCGCCGACGTGTTGTACGGCGTTCCCGTGCGCGAATCGATGCGCGTCATCGGGCGCTCGAAGTCCATGAGCAGGGCCTCGTGGCTCACGAAGAACTCGGTGCGCTTGAGAGCCTCGAAGTCGGCGCCACACGCGGTCATGAAGTTGATGGCACGATCAATCTCGCGAGCGAGCTGTTCGTAGCGAGCATTGGCCGGGTTCGCGGTGAAGCCCTTGTTCCAGTTGTGCACCTCACGTAGATCGGCAAAGCCACCCTGCGTGAACGCACGAATGAGGTTCAGCGTCGAAGCTGCGGTGTGGTAGCCCTGAATCATGCGCTCAGGGTTTGCACGACGCGACTCGGGAGTGAAGTCATAGCCGTTGACAATGTCGCCACGGTATGCCGGCAGCGTGATGTCGCCGCGGGTCTCGGTGTCGCTCGAACGGGGCTTGGCAAACTGACCAGCCATGCGACCCATCTTGATCACCGGCATCTCAGCGCCGTACATCAGCACGACGGCCATCTGAAGAACTGTCTTGACTCGGTTGCGGATCTGGTCAGCAGTTGCCCCGGCAAAAGTCTCGGCGCAGTCGCCGCCCTGCAGAAGGAACGCTTCTCCTCGAGCAGCACCCGCGAGGCGCTCACGCAGCTGGTCGACTTCACCGGCGAAGACAAGGGGCGGCAGAGTCGAGAGCGTCTTGCTGACCGCAGCGACCTCAGTGAGGTCATCCCAGACTGGCTGCTGCTTGATCGGCAGCTGGCGCCAATAATCAAGCCCCTCGATGACATCGGCGGGGGCAGTGATGTTGGGCTCGGTCGAACTCACGGTGAAACTTCCTGTTAAAGCGAATGGCGAAAAGCCTCGCCTAGCCTATCGAGAAAGCGACGCGGCCTTTGCTCGGACGCTTGAGGCATAAACGTCTTCGTATTCTTGGCCGCTCAAGCCGGCAAGCTCGTACATAATCTCGTCGGTGACGGCGCGAAGAATAAAACGGTCACCCTCGAGGCCGGCAAACCGCGAAAAATCAAGCGGCTTTCCGATGATGATGCCGAGACGACGGATGTTGGGCATCTTCTGCCCGATGGGCATGACCTTTTCGGTGTCAATCATCGCGACGGGAACGACGGGGACTCCAGCCTCGAGAACCATGCGCGCGATACCGGTACGGCCGCGGTAGAGCTTGGCATCGGGGCTTCGGGTTCCCTCAGGGTAGATTCCGAGAACCTCACCGCGAGCCAAGACCTGGAGGCCGGTGTTGAGAGACGCCTCGCTGGCCTTACCGCCGGAGCGATCGATGGGAAGCTGTCCGGTGCCTTTGAAGAACTGGCGGGTGAGCCATCCCTTGAGACCCTTGCCCGTGAAGTATTCACTCTTTGCCAAGAACACCACGCGCCGCTCAAGCATCAACGGCAAAAAGATCGAATCGACGAACGAGAGGTGATTGCTGGCCAGGATGACCGGACCTGTTGCCGGAACGTTCTCGATGCCGAGAACCCACGGGCGGAAAACACCTTTGAGGAAAGGCCCCAGCACGATGTGCTTCATGAACCAGTAGAACATCTCAGGCCTCCTCTCGATCGAATGTAGCCTACCGCTGAGCTCGGGGCAGGGACTCGTCTAGGTGGATGCGCGCCAAATCTGCCGCACCAATGACACCGGCATCGTTGAGCATTTCAGCGATGCGGAATTCCGGCTCCGGACGGAACCCACGAGCCGACATGTTTGCCAAGAACGCCTCGCGAATGGGATTTGCCAGGTGTTCTCCGGCCGAAGCAACGCCGCCACCGATGACGAAGATCTCCGGGTCGAGAACTGCATCCAAGCTTGCGGCCGCCTTGCCCAGCCACGTTCCCAGAGTTGTCAGAGCAGCGAGCGCACCAGGGTCGCCCTGCTCCAAGAGGGACTTGACTGCCGAGGGAGGCAGGTTTCCGTCAGCGTCGCGCGCGGCTGCAAGTGCATCACCCGTGCCAGGTTTGCGAGATTCTTCCTCTGCGAAGCGAAGGAGTGCTCGTCCTGACCCGTACTGTTCGATGCAACCGTATCGACCGCAGCCACACAGCAGACCGTCGGGCTCAACCGTAATGTGGCCCAGCTCGGCGCCAACGCCGAATCCGCCACGGAAAAGGCGACCGTCGATGATGATTGCCCCGCCAACCCCCGTTCCCACCGTGAGCATCACGACATGGGTAAAGAGGCGTCCGGCTCCGAAACGGTACTCAGCCCAGCCGGCGGCATTGGCATCGTTTTCGACCACGACAGTGAGCCCCGTGCGCGCCTCGACGTTTGCTCGTAAGGGGTGATTGCGCCACGAGATGTTCGGCGCGTAATAAACGGTCGACTGCGAGGCGTCGATAAACCCCGCAGCGGCGATGCCCGCTGCAGAAATGTTGCCCTCAGACGCAAGGTCCTGAATCATCGCGACAATCGCGTCCTCGAGCGCGGTCGCGTCGGTCGCGGGAGTGGGAACGCTCAGTTGACGAACGATTGTGCCCTGCTCGTCGACAACAGCTCCGGCAATCTTGGTACCACCGATGTCCAGCCCGATTGTCAGCACGCATGTCTCCTATAAAGCGAAACGGCCCACCTTGTTCTGTCTCATTCGTGGCCCGGTAACTAGAGTGTAGTAAACCCAAACAAGGAGTCAGTGTGGACATTGTTGAAATGCCGGCCGTCGTGCCCGCAGACCCCCAAGCGAACGCCACGGACCTCCTGGTGGACCGGGTCAAGCAATCTCCTACGGGCGTTCTTTTCGGCATCCAGCGCGGGGACTCCTGGGGTGAGGTTTCGACCATCGAGTTCTACCAGCAGGTCGTTGCCCTGGCCAAGGGTTTTGTCGCTGCCGGAGTTGCCCCGGGTGACCGCGTTGGCTTCATGTGCCGGACCCGCTACGAATGGACCCTCGTGGACTTCGCGATGTGGTTTGCCGGCGGCGTTCTCGTGCCCATCTACGAAACCAGCGCGCCCAGCCAAATTGAGTGGATCGTCAGCGACTCCGGTGCTACCGAGATCATTTTCGAGACGGAAGAGATGAAGGCTCGTTTTGACGAGGTTGCCGCGTCGCTCCCAAACATCAAGGCAACCTGGACCATCGAGTCGGGAGCCCTGGATGCCCTGGTTGAACAAGGGGCCGCGGTGGCCGATGAAGAGATTGATCGACGTCGCTCGATTGCTACCGGCAAAGATATTGCGACCCTGATCTACACGTCCGGATCGACGGGCAAGCCCAAGGGGTGCGTTCTGACCCACTCAAACTTTGTCGAACTGTGCCGCAATACCCAGGTTTCCCTCAAGACGGTTATCAACGAAGAAGCTTCAACGCTGCTCTTCATCACGACGGCACACATCTTTGCTCGATTCATTTCGGTTCTGTGTGTCACCGCGGGTGTCAAGGTTGGTCACCAGCCGGATACCAAGTTGCTCCTACCCGCCATGCAGTCGTTCCGTCCCACCTTCTTGCTTGCCGTCCCGAGAGTCTTCGAGAAGGTCTACAACACCGCAGAGCAAAAAGCTGAAGCTGGCGGCAAGGGCAACATCTTCCGTGCCGCCGCCCGAGCCGCTGTCGCTTATTCCAAGGCACAGGATGCCGGACATATCCCCCTCGGCCTGCGCATCAAGTTTGCTGTCCTCGATCGCCTCGTACTCTCCAAGTTGCGCGAGGCCATGGGAGGGCAGGTGAAGTACGCCGTTTCAGGTTCCGCACCACTGGGAGACCGCCTCGGTCACTTCTACAAAGCCCTGCACCTCAAAGTTCTCGAAGGTTACGGACTCACCGAAACCACCGCCCCCGCGACCGTCAACCGACCCGAAAAGTTCAAGATCGGTACGGTCGGCCCCGTCCTGCCCGGTGTGAGCGTGAAGATCGGCGCTGAGGGCGAAATCATGGTGAAGGGCATCAACGTCTTCGACGGATATTGGAACAACGCGGCCGCCACTGCAGACACGTTCGAGGACGGCTGGTTCAAGACAGGTGACGTTGGAAACTTCGATGCCGACGGCTACCTCACCATCACCGGACGAAAAAAAGAACTCATTGTGACGGCCGGCGGAAAGAATGTCGCGCCGAGCTACCTCGAGGACCCGATTCGCGCCGATCCCCTTATTGGCCAGGTGGTCGTCGTGGGTGACAAGAAGCCATACATTTCTGCCCTCATCACACTTGATTCAGAGATGCTTCCCATGTGGTTGGCAAACAACAAGCTCGACCCCAACCTCTCGCTCGCCGAAGCGGCCAAGCTGCCCGCCGTGCTTGCGCAGGTCCAGGCCGCGGTCGACCGCGCCAACGCAAAGGTGTCTCGTGCCGAATCCATCCGTAAGTTCACGATTTTGCCGGTTGAATTCACTGAGGCCTCTGGTCACCTCACACCCAAGATGAGCATCAAGCGGAACATCATCATGCAGGACTTCGCCTCCGACGTTGAGGCGATGTACACGCACGAAGACCTCCCCGGCGACTAGAACCAATCGGACGCGCGAACCTGCTTCATCGCTTCGCGCCTGGATTCGGGCTCGAGTCGACTCAAGTAGAGCATTCCGTCGAGATGATCCGTCTCGTGCTGCAGAGCCTGAGCCATCAAACCAGTGCCCTCGAGGGTGATTGTTTCGCCATCGAGATTGGTGCCTTCAACGCGAGCGTAGGGATAGCGCGGGGTCTTGAACCACAATCCGGGCACCGACAGGCATCCCTCGTCGACGAGCTCAGGTTCACCGCGCACCTCGACGATGCGTGGGTTGAGGATGTACCCCACCTCGCCGTCGACGCTGTAGCTGAACGCGCGCAAGCCAACGCCAATCTGGGTGGCGGCGACACCGGCTCGACCGGGCAATGCTACGGAATCGAGCAGGTCCTGAACCAGTGCGCGAACGCCATCGTCGATGTCACCAATGGGTTCGGTGACCGACGTGAGAACAGGGTCACCGAAGATTCGGATCGGACGCTCTGCCACTGCTACCTCGGAACTCGACGAAGATTGCTCTAGTCGGTGAGACCGTCAACGACAAGAGCCGCAAGCTGACGAGCTGACTCCTGCGTCAACGGCTTGAGTGACTTGAAGTCGATCTGCGAACCTGCGGCGAGCTGTGAGTCGTACGGGATGCGAACAATGTCCCGGACGCGAGAACGGAAGTGTGACTCAATCTCGTCGAGATTCACCAGCTGAGTGCCCTGCGTTGCCGTATTGAGCGCGACGATCGACGAGCGAGCAAGCTTCTTGTAGCCATTCGACTCCAGCCAGGTAAGAGTCTCCGCGGCAAGCCGGGCCTCGTCGAACGAACCGCCCGACACAATGACGAGTCCATCAGCACGATCAAGAGTGGCTTTCATTACCGAGTGGATGATGCCGGTTCCACAGTCGGTCAAGGCGATGGAGTAGTAGCGCTCCACGAGGTTTGCCACCACGTTGTAGTCGGATTCGTCGAACGCCTCAGAAAGCATGGGGTCGGTGTCAGAGGCAAGAACGTCGAGGCGTGTCTTGTCGCGCGAGACGAACTCTGAGAAATCAGAGAAGGAGCGGATAGACGCTGCCTTAGAAACAACATCGCGAACCGTGAGGTCAGTTGTGCGAGTAAACCGCTCGGCCAGGGTGCCGCGGTCGGGGTTGGCGTCGATAGCAATCACGCGGTCTTCACGAACCAGCGCTAATGCCATTCCAAGCAGAGTCGTGGTCGTGGTCTTGCCCACCCCACCCTTGCGGGTCAGAACGGGAACAAACTTTGCCGGACCTTCAAGCCGTGCCGAGATGAGGGCATCGAGAGCCTTGCGCTCACGAACCTTGGCCGAGTCCCCCATATTGATCGCGTGGAAAGACGCCGAGTAGACAAACTTTCGGAAACCACCCTCGGGAGCGGGTCGGCCCTTCGTGGGAGCGAGGATGCGATCGGGCGTGAGCATCGAAACAGGCTCAGGCACGCTCGAGGCCTCACCACGCGCACGACCGCGACGCGAGGGCATCTCGTATTCGCCGACTTCCTCATCTTCGTCCAGGTTGGCCACTGCGGGGATGTCGCCGGTGGTTGTGGGAATCACAATCTGCGAGGTGACAGCGGGGGCTTCAACCGACGGAGCAACCGAGGCCTCGCCAATCACGATGGAGCTTGTCTCGGCGAACAATGAGTCTTTTACTTCGTCGAGCAGGAGCACCTCGGGAGCAACCTCGACGGCCGAAGCCGAAGCGTTGGGTGACTCGACAGTGGCCGCGGCAGGTCGCGGCGCCGCCGCAGCGCTCGAGGATGAGCTGCTGGTCTTCGT
>CAZPVE010000020.1:0-10816 GCA_964589925.1 uncultured Aurantimicrobium sp.
ACAATGCGATCTTCGAGCGGCTTAATTGCTACCGACACGGTTGACCTCTTTCTTATCTAAGACTTGGCGGTTATCACTCGAAGCCTTCGAGTGCTAATGACAAGCTTACGACACTTTGAGCAACTAGCGTTGTCGGTATGAACATGGCCGAGCTGCGCACGCTGTTGACGGCGGATGCGTTGCAACTGCTCGCCGAGATCCCGCCTTATGAATCCAAAGCCGATGTGGTCAAGCTGGTTGCGGATCTGCGCAAAAAGGGCCACTCAGGCGAGCTGGTTTCGACTGTGCTCACGCAGGCCCGGTTACGCTCTCGTGCCGAGGTCAAGTTTGGGGATTTCGCCGGCGAGATGCTCTTCACCGAGGCCGGACTTGAACAGGCCACTCGCCTTCAGGTCGCAGCCCTGCACGCTGGTCGCTTTCGCGTCGCGGGCATCGAACGCGTCGCCGACCTGGGCTGTGGCTTAGGCGCCGATGCGTTGGCGATGTCAGCCTTGGGCATCGCGGTGACGGCCGTCGAGCGCGACGAGGTGACGGCATCCCTAGCCGCCTACAACCTGGCCGCTTTCGATCAGACGGTGGTCGTGCACGCCGACGCCACCGAGGTCGACCTGTCGGCGGTCGACGGAGTGTTTCTCGATCCTGCCCGCCGCACAACGGGTCACAGCAATACCTCGCGGGTCTCGAGTGATGACTACTCCCCCAGCCTGGATTTCGCTTTCGGCTTGGCGAAGCAGATGCCCACGGGAATCAAGCTCGGGCCCGGCCTCGACCGTGACCTCATTCCCGCCGACTGCGAAGCCCAGTGGATTTCGGTCAACGGCGATCTCGTCGAAATGGGTCTGTGGTTTGGTCCGCTGGCGCGGCCCGACATCGCCCGCTCAGCGCTCCTGCTCGATGCGAACGGCATGCACGAGATGACCGGGTCATCGGATGCCCCTGACGAGACTGTCGGCCCGCTGGAGCGCTACCTGTACGAACCCGATGGTGCGGTCATCCGGGCGCGATTGATCGGTGATCTCGCGCGCGAGCTGGATGCGCATCCGATCGCCAACGAGATCGCTTACCTGTCGGCTGCCGAGCTGACAGTCTCGCCGTTTGCTCGAGCGTTCGAAGTCGAAGCCATTTTGCCGCTCGACGTGAAGACCCTCGCCGCCGAACTGAAGGCGCGAAACATTGGCACGCTCGAAATCAAGAAGCGCGGTGTCGATATCGACCCGGCTGAATTCCGCAAGAAGCTCAAACTGAGCGGGTCAGCATCCGCCGTGCTGTTTCTCACCCGCGTGGGCGAAGAGCGCAAAGCGGTTCTGGCGAACCGCCGTTAGCTGTTCAGGGCGTTGGGGTCCATCATTCCGCCGCCCATCTGCCAACCAGGGTGGCTAGCAGCCGAGATGGCGAACAACACGAGGATGACGATTCCGACGATGGCGGCCAGAACCCAAATACCCACCTGGATGTAGCCCATGACAAGCGCTGCCACGCCAAAGCCGCGGCCGTTTTCGCCAGTGCGCTTGATCTGGTGAAGGCCGATGTGGCCGAGAACAATGCCGGGAATCGCGGTGAGGCCGGTGAAGAAGCCCGCCAACGAGAGGATGAAGCCGACAAGGGCCATCGTGTTGGTGGGTTTGGTTTCGGTCACAACTTCGTTTGTCATGCCACCAGCCTACGCTCGTGAACCTGAGAGCGCACCGGGTGTCAGGTGACGGCTTAGTGAACGTGGATGTGCGTTGCCGGGAGCGTTGAGTCAGCGCCGAAGGTGAGGCTCGAGGGCTCTGCGCCATCCATGATGAGTTCGCTCGCCAGGGCTGCAATCATTGCGCCGTTGTCGGTGCACAGCTCGAAGGCCGGGATGCGCAGCTCGATGCCCGCGGCCGTGGTGCGCTCGGCGGCCACTTCGCGCAGACGCGCGTTTGCGGTGACGCCGCCGCCGAGAAGAAGGCGCGGAACCCCGAGGTCGTTGCAGGCCGCGACGGCCTTCGTGACCAGCACGTCAATCACGGCCTCACGGAAGCTTGCGGCAACATCGGCGATGGGCACCTCTTCACCGGCATCTTTGCGCACCTCGACCCAGCGGGCCACAGCCGTCTTGAGACCCGAGAACGAGAAGTCGTAGCGGTGAGCATCCATGTCTTTGGGAAGGCTGAGTCCCCGCGGAAAACGGATGGCCTTGGGGTCGCCCTCGGCGGCAACGCGGTCCATGTGCGGGCCGCCAGGGTAGGGCAGACCCAGGATGCGCGCCACCTTGTCGAAGGCCTCACCCGCGGCATCGTCGATGGTCTCGCCGAGCATTTCAACGTCGCTGGTCAGGTCGCGCACGAGCAAGAGCGAGGTGTGCCCGCCAGAAACGAGCAGGGCAATCGTCGGATACTCGAGCGGGCCTTCGGCGCCGAGAACATCGGCACCCACATGGCCAACCAAGTGATTAACCGCGAAGAGCGGTTTGTCGAGCGACAGGGCGAGTGCCTTGGCCGCACCAACACCGACCATGAGGGCGCCGGCCAGACCCGGTCCACTCGTCACGGCGACAGCATCGAGATCATCGAGTTGGATGCCCGCGCGTGAAACGGCCTCGCGGATGGCCGGAGCCAGCGCCTCGAGGTGAGCACGAGCGGCGACCTCAGGGACGACACCGCCGTAGCGTGCGTGCTCATCCATCGAGCTCGAAATCACATTCGCGAGCAGCTCGCGGCCATGCACGATACCGATGCCGGTCTCGTCGCAACTCGTCTCGATGCCGAGAACAAGTGGGTTGACGCGATTGATGGAGGCGCTCAACAGGCACCGTCCTTTGGCCATTCACCCGTCACCTCGGAGCCAATCGGCCCGAGCGAGCGCGACGCCGGCCCACCGGGAACCGGCTCAAGGCGCATCAGCACGGCATCCACGTTGTCGGGCTGGTAGTAGCCCTCACGCATGCCGATCTCGCGAAAATCGAGTGTGCGGTAGAGACCGATGGCAACGGGGTTGTCGGCGCGAACCTCGAGAAAGAGGCGATTGGCACCACGGCGACCCGCCTCGGCAATGAGGTCAGCCATCATCACGCGACCCAGCCCCCGCGAGCGCACGGTCGGAGTGACCGCGATGGTTTGAATGTCTCCCTCGCCTGAGCCAGGGGCGCACAGAAGCCCCGCATAGCCAACAATCTGGCCGGTCACCGTGAGCTCCCCGACGAGGTAGTAACAATTCGGGTCGAGCACATCCCGACGCATCATCTCGTCCGACCAAGCCTCGTGCCCAAACACCGGACGTTCGATGGCCATGATCGCGTCGATGTCATCCCCTGTCGCCAGTCGCACCCTCACGCCGGCCGCCTGCTCGATCACTCGGTCGTCACTCATGGGTTCACCCGCTTTGCCGGGCCGGGCACCGTCACATCGGGCGAGCGCAGATAAAGCGGTTCAAACGGCTCAAACGGGATGCCCGCGGCCAGCTTGCGCGACGCGATGAGCCCGAGCAATCCGGCGCTCACCTCGGTCGCGTCCCAGCGCGTCAACGCACGTCCCTCGTGCTCGGTGGGAACCTCGCCGGGTTTGCTCAGCGCCGGCCCCTGCACTCGGTTGGGCAGCCCCTCGGGAGTCCAGCCGTCGTAAATCGACCAATACAACTCGCGTCGGCGGGCATCCGTGACGACAATGACCGGACCATCGACGTCTTCGAGCGCGTCGAAAGCAATCGCGTCGTGGCTAACGACGGGCAGCAGGGGAATGTTGCGTCCCACGGCGAATGCGCTGGACGCCGCGAGACCAACACGCAGGCCAGTAAATGGCCCCGGCCCCACGCCAGCAACCACGGCCGTGACATCAGTGGCCGAAGCGTTCAGGTCGGCGAGGGTCTGGGCGATGAGCGACCCCACCACCTCGGCGTGCTTCATGGTGTCCGCGCTCGAAGCCTCCGCGGCAGCAGGGGTGCCGTCGACGCGAGTCAGCGCAATGCTCGACCCGGCAGAAGTGTCAATGGAGAGCAGCATTACTAAGCCGTCTCAACCTTCAGATTGGCCCAGCGTGAACCATGACCCGTCAGCGTCACCGCTCGCTCTTCAACAGTTTCATCGGCGTCGAGCTCCCCGGCTGCAGAGCCCTCGGGGCGAGCGATCGTGACGTCGAGCCAGGTGTCGGTTAATCCATCGAGCATTCCGGCACCCCACTCGACCACGACCACCGAGTTCGCGAAATCGATGTCGAGATCGTCGAGCTCGACGGCGCTCGCCAAACGGTAGGCATCGACGTGAACCAGCGGTGGGCCATCCACCAGGCTCGGATGCGTGCGCGCGAGCACAAACGTGGGGCTCGTCACCGGGCCACGCACGTGCAATCCTTCGCCGATACCGCGCGTCAGAGTTGTCTTGCCAGCACCCAGCGGACCCGTGAGAACAAGAAGGTCGCCGGCGCGTAACTGTGCACCCAATGCCACACCGAGGGCGTGCATCGACTCGGGTGTTGCCACCTGCAGGGTCTTCGAAGTCATGGCTACTCGACGAAAACCGGGGTGAGCCGGCCGCCAATGCCGGTCACGATGTCGTAGGCAATCGTGCCGCAGGCCGCAGCCCAGTCGGCGGCCGAGGGCTCACCGCGAGCGGGGTCACCGAACAGAACAACCTCGTCACCCAGAGCAAGCGGGGCATCGCCAACATCGACCAAGAACTGGTCCATGGCCACGCGGCCGGCGACGCGGTATCGCTGGCCATTGATTTCGACTGGCGCGGAGTCGCTGGCCGTGCGGGGTACGCCCTCGCCGTATCCAATGGGCACGAGGGCCAGGGTCGACTCGGCTGCCGTGCGATAGGTGTAGTCGTAGCTCACGCCGGTGCCGGCGGGAACTCGGCGAACGGCCGACACCCGAGCGCGAACCGTCATCACCGGACGAAGCCCCCAGGATGCACTGGTTCGATCGTCTTGCGGCGAGAGTCCGTAGGCAGCGATGCCGATGCGCACCATGTCGTAGCGCATCGACGGGTTAGTCATGGCCGTCAGCGACGAGGCAAGGTGCAGGAGCTCAGGGGTGAGACCCGCGGCCCGAGCAAGAGAAACCGCACGCTCAAACTCGACCTGCTGGGCGTTGTCGTCGGCCTCGCTGGTGTTCGACAGGTGCGAGAAGATGCCCTCGACGTGGATGAGGCCTGCCGTCTGCAATTCGAGGCTCCGAGTGAACAGCTCAGACCAGTCGGCGGGCGCAAAACCGTTGCGGCTCAAGCCCGTGTCGACCTTGAGGTGAACGCGGGCCGCGACTCCAGCCGCAGATCCGGCGCGGGCAACCGCCTCAAGCTTGGCGAACGAGGTGATGCCCACCGTCACATCGGCGGCGACTGCCGACTCAAAATCTTCGGCGGGCGCGTGGAGCCAGGCCAGAACGGGAGCAGTGATGCCAGCCGCGCGGAGCTCGAGCGCCTCGCCGATATCGGCCACGCCAAGCCAGTCAGCGCCTGCCTCGAGAGCAGCCTGGGCTGATCGAACCATGCCGTGACCATAGGCATTCGCCTTGACGACAACCATGGTCTTGGCCTGACCCACCAGCGACCGGATGTGCTGAACATTGGCCCTCAGGGCTGGCAGGTCGATGACCACCTCGCGGAACGGTCCCACGGGTGGGAGGGTGGTGAGCTCGCTCATGCGGCAACCCCCTCTGCGACCACGAAGGCGACTGCCTGGCCACCATCGTGCGAGAGCGAGAGGTGAACATCCGTGACGCCACGACCGTCGGCCAGCTTTGCGGCTTCACCCGAAAGCTCAAACTTGGGAGCACTTCCGTTGGTGGGGGCGACGCTCATGTCGTGCCATCCCATCGACCCAGAGCCGCCCATCGCCTTGATGAAGGCTTCTTTGGCTGCGAATCGCGCGGCGAGAGAGTGCACGGGAAGCTCTCGTTCAACGTCGGTGAAGAGTCGCTGGGCCAACGCGGGGGTGCGCTGAAGCGACGCCTCAAAGCGGGCGACATCGACGATGTCGACTCCGACTCCGACAATCATGATCGCTACTCGACCGTGACCGACTTGGCGAGGTTACGGGGCTGGTCAACGTCGAGGCCCTTGGCGTCGGCGAGTTCCATGGCAAAAATCTGCAGCGGCACCACAGCGAGAATGGGCTCGAAGAACGGATCCGCGAGCGGAATGCGAATGACCTCGTCGGCGTAGGGCAAAACCGCTGCGTCGCCAGCCTCGGCAATGGCGATGACGCGGGCACCACGAGCACGAATCTCCTGGATGTTCGACACAACCTTGGAGTGAATCTCGGCCGAGCCGCGCGGGCTTGGAACAATCACAAACACAGGCTGCCCGTGGTCGATGAGGGCGATCGGGCCGTGCTTGAGCTCTCCGGCAGCAAAACCCTCAGCGTGAATGTAGGCCAGTTCTTTGAGCTTGAGTGCACCCTCAAGAGCAATCGGGAAGCCTACGTTGCGGCCGAGGAACAGCACGGCGGGGGTGTCCGACATCCACTTGGCCAACTGACGAATGTCGGGGCCAACGGTGAGCACCTGCTCAAGCTTCGCGGGCAAAGCCTGCAGCTCAGCGATGTTTCGCGTCAGCGCCTTGTCGGTGATGGTGCCGCGCACCTGAGCGAACTGGAGCCCGAGCAGATAGAGCGCGGTGATCTGGGCGACGAAAGCCTTGGTCGACGCAACCGCGACCTCGGGGCCGGCGTGCGTGTAAACGATGGCGTCCGACTCACGCGGGATGGTTGCGCCCTGGGTGTTGCAGACCGAAACCGTCTTGGCTCCCTGCTCACTCGCGTAGCGAACAGCCATGAGGGTGTCCATGGTTTCGCCCGACTGGCTGATCGAAATCACCAGCGTCTCGGGGGTGATCACGGGGTCGCGGTAGCGGAACTCGTGGCTCAGCTGAACCTCAACCGGGATGCGTGCCCACTGCTCAATCGCATAGGCCGCTACCTGGCCGGCATAGGACGCGGTGCCACAGGCCAGCAGAATGATCCGGTTGGTGTTCTTGATGACGTCAGCGCCGAGCGCCGCAAGCTCAGGAATCTCTACGCGACCATCGACCACACGACCGAGAACGGTGTTGCCCACCGCGGCCGGGTTCTCCGTGATCTCTTTCGCCATAAACGAGGGCCATCCGCCCTTGTCGCTCGCCGAGGCATCCCACTCGATCTCGAACTCATCGACGGCAACGGGGTTGCCCGCGAAGTCAGTCACGGTCACACCCTCCGGGGTGATGGCCACCATTTGGTCTTGACCAACGGCAGCCGCACGACGCGTGTACTCAACGAACGCAGCAACATCGGAACCCAAGAAGTTTTCACCGTCACCAAAGCCAATGACCAGCGGAGAGTTGTGACGAGCGGCAAGAATCAGGTCGGGAGCATCGCGGTGAATAGCCAGCACCGTAAACGCACCCTCAAAACGATTGACCGCTTGAGCGAACGCGGCGCGGAAATCGCCCGTCTGTGCAACAAGGTGGCCAATGAGAACAGCCGCAACCTCAGTGTCGGTTTCGCTCAAGAACTCGTGACCTGCCTCGAGCATCTCCTGCTTGATCTCAGCAAAATTCTCGATGATTCCGTTGTGAATCAGCGCAAGCTTTCCGCCGTCAGCCAGGTGCGGGTGAGCGTTGGCATCAACGGGAGCGCCGTGAGTGGCCCAGCGAGTGTGGCCAATGCCCGTGTGTGAAGCACTCAGCGGGTGTGCGGTCAGGCTGTCGACCAGAACCTGAAGTTTTCCAGCCTTTTTGTCAGACTCGAGCGTTCCGGTTTCCGTAATGACGGCGACACCAGCGGAGTCATATCCGCGGTACTCCTGGCGCTTGAGACCGCCGAGAATGACCTCGACACTATCCCTCTGGCCTACGTACCCAACGATTCCGCACATACCCTCAAGTTTAGGCCACCGCGGGCTCCGCGCCGGTTTGGCAGAATGGGTGAGTGAGCTCAACGCCCCAGACCAATGCCGGTTCCTCGAGTCCCTTCGTCGAGCTCTCCCGAGCTGACTGGGCCGCGCTCGCACCCGAGACCAGCCCCCTGTTGAGCGATGAAGTGCTCGAGAGCGTTCGAGGCCTCGGCGATCGTCTCGACACGAGCGAAGTTCTCGACGTTTACCAACCACTCTCGCGCCTGCTCTCGCTCTACGCAGAAGGCACCCGAGCGCTGCACGCTCAGACGAGCAGCTTTCTGCACACCACCGCCCCGCGCACGCCGTTCGTCATCGGTGTCGCAGGCTCGGTCGCCGTGGGCAAATCCACCGTTTCTCGCGTGCTGCAGTTCTTGCTCTCCCGCTGGGAAGGCACCCCCCGCGTTGAACTCGTCACCACAGACGGCTTCTTGTACCCAAACGAGGAGCTGATTCGTCAGGGCATTCTTGAGCGCAAGGGTTTTCCCGAGTCCTATGACCGTCGCGCCCTCATGCGCTTCGTTTCCGAAATCAAGAGTGGCGCATCCGAGGTGCACGCCCCGGTCTACTCGCACCTCAGCTACGACATTGTGCCTGGCGAGCGCATCACAGTTACCCAGCCCGACGTGCTCATCGTCGAAGGCCTCAACGTGTTGCAACCATCAACCGGAGGTCTCGCCGTCAGCGACCTGTTCGACGCCAGCATCTACGTGGATGCGCGCACGAAAGACATCGCGCATTGGTACGAGGAGCGTTTTCTCACGCTGCAGCGCGGAGCCTTCGCGAACCCCGACTCGTACTTCCACCGCTACGCGAGCCTGACCGAGCACGAAGCACGCCAGATGGCGCGAGACATCTGGGCGCGCACGAACGAGCCCAACCTCGAGCGGAATATTCGCCCGACCCGCTCACGAGCCACGCTCATCCTGCGCAAAGAGGCCGACCACTCGGTCGATAGCGTGCTGCTCCGCAAGATTTAGGTGCCGGCAGGGTCATCTATAGTCCCCGAATGACAAGGTCGCGTCGCAGGCGACGTTTCTCGGGGTTGCGAGTTTTGAGGGTTTGCGTCAGCCAACCCTCAATGTTTGAGCGTGGAGAGAAATGTCGCCGATTGAGCGACCTGGTTTCAGAGGGCCAGCTCGGCTTGGACGACGTCGGCGAGCTGGTGAGCAAGGCGATCGGCCGTGGCCTGGTCTGCGGCCTCAACCATGACGCGCACCATCGGCTCAGTACCGCTCGGGCGAAGCAGCACGCGACCGGTGTCGGCGAGTTCGGCTTCGGCAGCCGCGACAGCATCCGCGATGACGGTGCTCTTTGGCAGGTCGCGGTGGTTGACGCCGCGCACGTTGACGAGAATCTGCGGGTATACCTTCATGACGGAGGCCAGCTCGGCGAGCGACTTCTTCTGCCGGGCCATTTCGGCGACGATGTGAAGGCCAGTGAGGATGCCGTCTCCGGTGGTGGCGTACTCGGTCATGATGACGTGGCCCGACTGCTCGCCACCGAGGGCGTGGCCGCCGGCGTTGAGGCCTTCAAGCACGTAGCGGTCGCCGACACCGGTGGTCTCCACGGTGATGCCGTTGGCTTCCATCGCCTTGTGAAGACCGAGGTTGCTCATGACGGTGGCAACGAGGGTGTCATTGGTGAGGTGACCACGCTCTTTCATCGCGATCGCAAGGATGGCCATGATCTGGTCACCGTCGACCACGTTGCCTTGGGCATCCACGGCGAGGCAGCGATCGGCGTCTCCGTCATGGGCAATACCGACATCAGCTCCGACTTCGAGAACCTTCTTGGCCAGAAGATCGAGGTGTGTAGAACCCACGCCGTCGTTGATGTTGACGCCGTCGGGATCGGCTCCGATAAGCGTGACCTTGGCGCCGGCATCGGCGAAAACCTCGGGCGAAACAGCGGACGCGGCACCGTGAGCGCAGTCGAGCACCACGTGAATGCCGTCGAGACGGTGAGGCAGCGTGCTCAGCAGGTGAAGAACATAGCGATCTTCGGCGTCGGCAAAGCGACGGATGCGCCCCACTTCGCCACCGACAGGGAGCAGCTTCTCAATGCCGAGGTGCTCCTCGATGCGGTCTTCAACCTCGTCGGGAAGCTTGACCCCACCGACAGCAAAGAACTTGATGCCGTTATCGGGAGCCGGGTTATGTGAGGCGGAGATCATCACACCAAAGTCGGCGCGAATATCCGCAACGAGGAATGCGGCTGCCGGGGTGGGGATGACACCCGCGTCGAGCACGTCGATTCCCGAGCTGGCAAGGCCTGCGGAAACCGCGGCCGTCAGAAACTCACCCGAGACGCGCGGGTCGCGAGCGACAACGCCGACCGGACGACGGCCTTCAGCGCGACGCTTGTCGGCGTAGCGACCCGTGGTCAGAACCACGGCGGCAGACTGAGCGAGGCCCAGGGCGAGGTCAGCCGTCAGTTCACGGTTTGCCAAGCCCCGGACCCCGTCCGTGCCGAAAAGGCGAGCCATAGCTCTAAATGCCTGCGAAGACTAACGCTTCGAGAACTGCGAAGCCTTACGGGCCTTCTTGAGACCAGCCTTCTTGCGCTCGATGACGCGAGCGTCACGAGTGAGGAAGCCCGCCTTCTTGAGAGTTGCGCGGTTGTTGTCGCGGTCGATCTCGTTGAGTGCACGAGCTACTGCCAGACGAAGCGCGCCAGCCTGACCCGAAGGGCCACCACCGGTGATGCGAGCGATGACGTCGTAGCTACCGTTGAGCTCGAGAACCGTGAACGGGTCAGTGATCAGCTGCTGGTGAAGCTTGTTTGGGAAGTAGTCTGCGAACTCGCGACCGTTTACCGTGATGGTGCCGGTGCCGGGGATCAGACGCACGCGGGCGATTGCCTGCTTACGACGACCGACGGCTGCACCGGGAACGGTGAGGTCCTTGCGGGGAGCCTTGACGGCTGCTGCGGCAGCAGGAGTCTCGGTGCTGTACTCGGTGACCTCAGCGGTCTCGTCGAG
>CAZPVE010000021.1:0-10752 GCA_964589925.1 uncultured Aurantimicrobium sp.
GCTCCACCGCCCCGAGTCGCGCTGTGTGGCGGTGCTGGCGACTCGTTGCTGGATGAGGCTTCGGTGCGAACGTCAGACGTGTACATCACGAGCGATCTTCGTCACCACCGCGCCTCCGAATCCCGCGAACAGTCGCGGATCGCCGGTGGACCTGCCCTGATTAATGTGTCGCACTGGGCGAGCGAGTGGCTCTGGCTTGCGCAGGCCGCGGCCCAGCTTCGTGAAGCACTACCGGGCGTTACGGTAGACATCAGTGACCTGCGCACGGATCCGTGGGATTTCGTGGTCACGCAGTGAGCGCATCGATTTCGAAAGGCACCCGGTGAAAGCTGATCCCGCCCAGCAACGACTGCTCTTGGATGTTCAAGACATCGATAATCGAATTCGCGCAAACACCCACGCGCGCAAGGCCATCGACGCCGTAGCCCAGCGTGAAGCCGTGATCGCCGAAATCTCGTCCCTCGGCCCGGCATTCATCGCAGCAAACGGTCTCATTGAAGACACGCGCGCCGAGATTTCGCGCATCGAAGACGATGTACGCATGGTGGATGCCCGCCTGGCCCAAGACATTGAGCGCCGCGACCATTCCTCATCGCCCAAAGACATCGCTGGGTTTGAGCACGAGATCGCCACGCTCACTACCCGCAAGGCGAACCTCGAAGACGCCGAGCTCATTGTGATGCAGCGCCTTGAGGATGCTGAGCGTGAACTGGCGGACGTCCAGTCGAAGCGTGCCGAACTCGCAGCCCAAGCCGAGGTGCTCGAGGCAGCCATCGAGTCTCGTATTTCAGAGCTCGACGCCGAATCTGCTGCCCTGGCTGCTGAGCGTGCATCGGTCACGGCTCAGGTCGAGGCTGAACTGCTCGCCCTGTATGAAAAGCAGCGGGAGCGCTATGGAATCGGAGCGGCGTTGCTGACCCGAGGGGTCTCAGGTGGAAGTGGCGTTGCACTCACGGCTGCCGATCTCGACGCGGTGCGTCACGCAGCCGCTGACGACGTTGTGTTGTGCCCCGAAAGCAATTGCATTTTGGTGCGAACCGAGGAGTCAGGTCTCTAATGGCAACGTTCATTGTTGAGGCCGACGGCGGCTCGCGCGGCAACCCCGGCATCGCTGCCGGCGGTGCCGTCGTTTTCGACGGGGCCTCCGGAGAGCTTCTGGCCGAGGTTGGTGTTTACGTCGGTTTCGCCACGAATAACGTTGCCGAGTACAACGGCTTGATCGCCGGGCTGAAACGAGCTTATGAATTTGATGACGAGGCGAGCATCCACGTGCGGATGGACTCCAAGCTCGTCGTCGAGCAAATGTCGGGCCGTTGGAAGATCAAGCACCCCGATATGGCAGTTCTCGCCTCCGAGGCCCGGGCTCTCATCGGCGGTCGAAGTGTGACTTTTGAGTGGATCCCTCGAGACAAGAATGCTCTCGCTGACGCTGCTGCCAATAAGTCCATGGATTCAGGCGAGAGCTTTCGCGCGTAAGCTTGGCATTTGCGAATGGGTTGGCCAGACGGTCGCGTCACTTTTAGTGCCGAGGAACGTCCGGGCTCCACAGAGCAGGGCGGTGGGTAACACCCACCCGGGGTAACCCGCGAGAAAGTGCAACAGAGAGTAGACCGCCTCCGGTTCGTCCGGCGGTAAGGCTGAAACGGTGGTGTAAGAGACCACCAGCGGTGCAGGTAACTGTGCCGGCTAGGTAAACCTCGCCCGGAGCAAGGTCAGACAGAGAACGCTAAGGCTGCTCGCTTAGTTCTCGGGTAGACCGCTAGAGAATGCTGGTAACAGTATTCCGAGAGAGATGGCCGTTACGGAGTTTAGGCTCCGACAGAACCCGGCGTATCGGCTGACCCATTCGCTTCCGCCGCCAGAACCGCGGCGCCCATCAGGCCGGCATTGTTGAGCAGTGCCGCTGCAACGATCGGCGTGCGCAAGGTCAAGAGAGGCAAGAAGTCTGCGTGATTCTTGGAAACACCGCCGCCGACGATGAACAGTTCTGGCGAGAACAGCATCTCCACGTGCGAGTAATACCGCTGCAGTCGCTTAGCCCAGCGTCGCCACGAGAGGTGCTTGCTCAGGCGAACGGAGTTTGCGGCTCGTCGTTCAGCGTCTTTGCCGTCAATCTCGAGGTGGCCCAGCTCGGCATTGGGGATGAGCGTGCCGTTGTGGATAAAAGCTCCACCGATTCCGGTGCCGAGGGTGGTCATAATCACGAGGCCTCGCTGGCCTTTTGCTGCGCCGAAGCGGACCTCGGCGAGGCCCGCAGCATCCGCATCGTTAACGAAGGTGATCTTGCGACCCAATTCACGCTCAAAGAGTTTTTCAGCCTCAAGGTTGAGCCACGCATCGCTGATGTTCGCAGCCAGGAGGGTTACTCCGTTGCGGATCGCCGAGGGAAAGGCCACGCCAACGGGGATGCTGTGGTCCGGCGCCAGCTTGTCGACGATCTCTTTGGTGGCGGCAACGATGTCACCGGGCTCGCCACCTTTGGGTGTTCCAATCTTGATGCGGTCGGAGACCAGGGTTCCTGTGGTCACATCCACCAGTCCGGCCTTGATTCCGGTTCCGCCAATGTCCACGCCGATTGCAAGATTGCTCATGGTCTAATCCTCGCCTGAAGCCGTCAAAATCTTGGCACCCGTCGCCGTCGCAACGATGGTGTGTTCAAACTGAGCGGTAATCGAGCGGTCTTTGGTGACGACCGTCCAGTCGTCAGCCCACATCTCCCACTCGTGGGTGCCCAGGGTGAGCATGGGCTCAATCGTGAAGACCATGCCCTCTTCGATCACATCGTTATAAGCCGGTGCCGAATCGTAGTGGGGGATGATTAGGCCGCTGTGAAAGTGCGTTCCTACCCCGTGTCCGGTGAAGTCGCGAACCACGCCGTAACCAAATCGCTTGGCGTAGGCCTCAATCGTGCGGCCAATGACGTTGACCTCACGGCCGGGCATCACCGCCTTGATGCCACGATTCAGGGCCTCGCGGGTGCGCTCGACCAGGTCTGAGATTTCTTGTGTGGTCTCGCCCACGATGAACGTTCGGTTGGTGTCCCCATGAACACCGTCCAGGTAGGCGGTGATGTCCACATTGACGATGTCGCCCTCTGCGAGCACGGTGTCATCGGGGATGCCGTGGCAGATCACCTCGTTAACTGAGGTGCACAGAGATTTGGGATAGTTGCGGTAGCCAAGAGTCGAGGGATAAGCCCCCGCCGCAACAACGAAATCATGACCGATCAGGTCGATGTCGTTCGTCGTCATTCCTGGTCGAATTGCAGCGCCGACAGCGTCGAGTGCCTCGGAAGCAATGCGCCCAGCGCGCCGAATCTTGGCAATCATCTCGGGGCTGTAGATGTTGTCGCCCACGTATTGAGCCGGCGAAGGTTTGCCGACATATTCGGGCCGGGTGATCGACGGCGGCACAGTCAGAGTGGGGGCAAGAGTGCCGGGAGTGAGGTGACCCGACGAGTCCTTAGGCATACACTCAGCCTATGGCTTCGAACGCACCTGAGAAATTTTGGTACAACATCCGCACCGGCGCAGTGGAGCGCGGAATGGTGAGCCCGGGTGTTGACAGAGTCGGCCCCTTCGACAACGAAACTGAGGCCGCGAACGCCCTCGATCTACTGCGTGAGAGGTCGCGCAAATGGGAAGAGGAAGAGCGCGAAGGAAACTAGCTTTCGTCGCTGAACGAGTGTTCGGCCGCGGGATATGCGCCTGAGCGCACGTCGTCGCGGAACGACTCTGCAGCGCCGCGAAGAACCTTGGCGAGCTGGGCGTACTGCTTGACGAATCGGGGTACCCGCTCGTCACTCATGCCGGCAAAGTCCGTCCACACGAGCAACTGGCCATCGCAATCGGGTCCTGCTCCAACGCTGATTGTGGGAATCGTGAGTTCTTTGGTGATGCGAGCGGCGAGTTCGGAGGGCATCAGTTCGAGCACAACGGCAAACGCGCCGGCTTCCTGGACGGCGTGAGCGTCGGCCAGGATGCGATCTGCCTCACTTCCACGCCCCTGCACAATGTGCCCACCGAGCCCGTGTTCGCTCTGCGGCGTGAATCCAACATGACCCATCACCGGGATTCCCGATTCCACGATGCGGCGAATCTGTGCGGCACTGCGAACGCCACCTTCGAGCTTGACCGCGTGAGCGTGGGTTTCTTTCATGAAGCGCATGGCGGTGCGCAGGGCAAGATCAGGCCCCTCTTCATATGAACCAAATGGCATATCTGCAATAACAAAAGCGCGCGTAACACTTGTTGCAACAGCGCGCGTCAGGGGGATGAGCTCATCGAGGCTGACCGGAATCGTCGAGTCGTAACCCAGAACAACGTTGGCCGCAGAGTCACCGACGAGCAAGAAATCAATGTCTGCTTCATCAAAGATCTTGGCGGTCAGCATGTCGTAGCTGGTGAGGCCAACAATCTTCACCCCGTCGGCCTTGGCCTGTGCGAAGTGTCGGGTGCGCACGCGCTTGCGAACGGCAGCTTCGTTACTCATGACTAAAGTCTAGGCGCGGTTGGCTCTCGGAGGGATTTCGAGAGTTACTCAGAGACAACGGTGATGGGTAGCCGGCGATCGCGCCCGAACGCCATTTCGGAGATTTTGGGGCCGATGGCACCTTGGCGACGCTTCCATTCCGAGCGGTTGACCAAGCCGATCACGCGGTCAACGGTTGCCGCGTCGAACCCGAGGGCAATCACCTCTGCGCGCGAGCGGTTGTCAGTTATGTACGCCTCAAGAATGGCATCCAGCACCGGATACTCGGGCAGGGTGTCCTGGTCGACCTGGCCGGGGCGAAGTTCGGCAGAGGGTGGCTTGCTGATGCTGTTCTCGGGGATTGGTGCCACGAGTCCTGCCTGTGCGGCCGTGTGGTTGCGCCAGCGAGCGAGTTCCCACACCAAGGTTTTGGGAACGTCCTTCAACGGTGCAAAGCCGCCCACCGAGTCGCCATAGATCGTGGAGTAGCCCACTGCGATTTCGGTCTTGTTGCCGGTGGTGAGCACGAGGTGCCCCTCAGCGTTGGAAAGCCCCATCAGGATGACGCCGCGCATGCGGGCTTGCAGGTTTTCGGCGGCCACCGACTCCAGGTGAAGCTGCTGCTCGACCGGGGCCACCATGTCGGCGATGGCTTCGGTGCGCATGTGGATGCCGAGTCGTTCGGCGAGGTCATCCGCGTCAGAGCGTGAGTGGTCGGATGACCACTGGCTCGGCATCGAGACGCCGAATACGCGATCGGGGCCGAGGGCATCCACGGCAATAGAGGCGCAGACGGCCGAGTCGATACCCCCGGAAAGCCCCAAAATGACTGAGGGGAAGCCGTTCTTGTTAACGTAGTCGCGCAGGCCAGTAACCAAGGCATTCCATACCTGTTCGCGTGAATCCGGGTCGGGATGCGCAATGCCCGCGGCCGGAATCGGAACGTGAGCGCGCTGCTTGGTCTCGGTTTCGATGAGATTCAGATGCTGGACCTGGCCTCGGCGGTTGAGGGCAGCTTCGCGAACTTTGAGATCACTGATGAGCAGGTGCGGCGTGAAGCGAGGGGCTCGTGCAACGACGAGTCCGCCGTTCGAGACAATGAACGAGTCGCCATCAAAAACGAGGTCGTCTTGGCCGCCGACGAGGTTCACGTAAGCGACGTGGGCGTTGAGCGATGTGGCGCGCTTAGAAATCAGGTCGATGCGCACATCATCTTTGTCTCGTTCGAAGGGGGAGCCGTTGATGACGATGACGAGACCAGGCTCGAGTGCCACGAGGTCATCGAGAGGGCCGTTTTCTTGCCACGCGTCTTCACAAATGGCGAGTCCTACGTCGACTCCCGCGACGTGAATAACGGCGGTGCCTGTTCCGGGAACAAAGTTGCGGTACTCGTCGAAAACTGAATAGTTCGGCAAATGGCGCTTGTGATAAATCCCAATCACGCGACCCTCTTGCAGAACGGCGGCCGAGTTGTGGGCGATCGCGTGGGGGTTGCCGGAGGTCTTGGTGCCGGCAATCGGCCCCGTGGGAAGGCCCACGATCACCGGAATGGCACCGTGCCCCGACCCCTGGATTCGAATGGCCAGGGCATCCAAGCTGGCACGTGAAGTGGTCAAAAAGTCTGGCCGGCGAGCGAGGTCTTCGATGGGGTATCCGGTGAGAGCCATCTCAGGAAAAGCAACGATGTCGGCACCCAGTTCGAACGCTCGGGCAACGTTCTGGGCGATTTCTTCGGAGTTCGCGGAAAAGTCACCCAATCGCGGGTTTGTCTGGGCCAGTGCGACGCGAAGAACCGTCATATTCAGTAGCCTAGTAGTGACTAACGAAGGGCTCCGCTGCGATGGACAAGCAACAGGATTTTGTACTCCGAACGATTGAAGAGCGCGGCGTTAAGTTCGTGCGACTTTGGTTCACCGACGTCGTTGGAACCCTGAAGTCTGTTGCCGTTGCTCCCGCCGAAATTGAAGGCGCTTTCACGGAGGGCGTTGGATTCGACGGTTCGGCGATTGAGGGTATGACCCGATCGTTCGAAGCTGATGTTTTGGCTCTGCCAGACCCTTCGACTTTCCAGATTCTTCCGTGG
Source organism: uncultured Aurantimicrobium sp. (assembly GCA_964589925.1). GTDB lineage: Bacteria > Actinomycetota > Actinomycetes > Actinomycetales > Microbacteriaceae > CAIOLM01. Next base: position 6,554 of record CAZPVE010000021.1, read on the forward strand.
CGAGGCCAGACCGATCCCACCGCCCGCATGTTCTGTGACATCGTCACGCCCGATGGCGAGCCTGCTATCGCCGACCCCCGCAACGTGCTCAAGCGCACGCTCGCCAAGGCGGCAGACAAGGGCTTTACCTTCTACACACACCCCGAGATCGAGTTCTACCTTCTGAACAACGCCGATTGGCGCAACGGTGGCGCACGCCCGATTGACTCTGCCGGATACTTCGACAACGTTCCCGGTGGCACTGCTCACGACTTCCGTCGTCGCGCGGTTCGCATGTTGGAAGACATCGGAATTTCGGTGGAGTTCAGCCACCACGAGGTTGGTCCGGGTCAGAACGAGATCGACCTTCGGTACGCCGACGCCCTCACGACTGCTGACAACGTGATGACCTTCCGAACTGTCATCAAAGAGGTGGCCATGGAGCAGGGCGTGTACGCCACCTTCATGCCGAAGCCGTTCGCTGAGCACCCGGGATCGGGTATGCACACGCACCTCTCGCTGTTCGAGGGTGACACCAACGCCTTCTACGAGGCTGGAGGCAAGTACCAGCTGTCGAAGACCGGCCGCGCCTTCATCGCTGGCCTCATGCACCACGCGCCTGAGATCACGGCGATCACCAACCAGTACGTGAACTCATACAAGCGCCTGTGGGGCGGCGACGAGGCTCCGAGCTTCGTCACCTGGGGTCACAACAACCGTTCCGCCCTCATCCGCGTTCCCCTCTACAAGCCCAACAAGGGTCAGAGCTGCCGCATCGAGTACCGCGCGATTGACTCGGCTGCCAACCCCTACTTGGCCTACAGTGTTCTCCTTGCTGCTGGTCTCAAGGGAATTGAGGAAGGCTACGAACTTCCGGATGAGGCACAAGACAACGTGTGGGAGCTCACCGACACCGAGCGCCGTGCACTTGGCTATCGGGCCCTGCCGTCGAGCCTCGACCACGCGATTTCGATCATGGAAGACAGCGAGCTCGTTGCGGAGACTCTGGGCGAGAAGACCTTCAACTATGTGCTCCTGAACAAGCGTCGTGAGTGGCGCGAGTACCGCAATCAGGTCACTCCATTCGAGCTCGCGAACAACCTCGAGACTCTTTAGCCACACGTGTCCGAGCAGCTTGCGCTTACTCAGGTAGCGCGCGCAGGTTTTGACGACCTCGCCGCTGGCCGTGAGAGCGCAGTCTGGCTTGCTGGATTGATTGGTGCCAGCGCTGAAGAGGCCCTGGAGTGGTTCTCGGTAGCGGCTGAGCCGACCCGGGCAGCCACCGAGCTGTCTCGGTTGGTGGATTCTCACCCGGCTGCAGTCAAACCCTTTCTGAAGGACCGCGCTGCGGGTGAGCGACTGATTCGCATTTTGGGTGGCTCGCGCGGTCTCGCTGAGTTCTTACAGCGTCATCCGAAGGCCCTCAAAGCCTTGTCAAAACCCATTGACCTCCTCCTCAATCAAGAACAGTTCCGCGCATCCATGCTCAAGTCGGTTGGAGCAAAGGCGGGTGTTGCTGCTTCAACGGGAGATGCGGCCCGCGATGCACTGCGCATCCGGTACCGCGAACACCTCGTCGAGATTGCGAGCTTTGACCTTTCGGCCGAAAACCCGTTGGCGATTCTCGACCTCGTGGGAACAGCTCTTTCTGACCTCGCCGGCGCAGCGATTGAAGCATCTCTTGCCATCGCTCGGGCGGAGTTGACGGCTGATTTCGGCGCAGATGCGGTTGCCCACGTTGATCTCGCGATCATCGGCATGGGAAAGTGCGGCGCCCGCGAGCTCAACTACCTCAGTGATGTTGACGTGATTTTCGTTGGACAAACCACGAATGAGGATGCGCTGCCAACCGAAAAGGCTCTGACTATTGCCACACGCCTGGCTCAGCTGACCACTCGGGGAATCTACGAGGTCAGTCGCGAACCCGGGCTCTGGGAGGTCGACGCGAATCTTCGGCCCGAGGGCAAAGACGGCGCTCTTGTGCGCACCCTCGACTCGCACCTGGCGTACTACGACCGCTGGGCCAAGAACTGGGAGTTCCAGGCGCTACTCAAGGCTCGTCCGATTGCCGGGTCAGAGGCGCTCGGGGAGGCCTACATGCAGGGCATCGCGCCGAAGGTGTGGTCGAGTGCCTCGCGACCAGGCTTCGTCGATCAGGTTCAGCGCATGCGGGAGCGGGTGACCGAATACATCCCTGCTGACGATGTTGACTGGCAGCTCAAACTTGGCCCCGGTGGATTGCGTGACATTGAGTTCACGGTGCAGCTCTTGCAGCTTGTGCACGGTCAGGCCGATGAATCCGTTCGCCTGCGCGGAACCATCGAGTCGCTTGCCGCGCTTTCTGCTGCCGGATTTGTCGGGCGCACGGAGGCAGCCAGCTTCTCCAACGATTATCGGCTCCTGAGGGTGCTGGAGCACCGCATCCAACTTCGTGACCTTTCGCGCACACATCTCATGCCCCGTGATGCTGAGGGGCAACGCGCGCTTGCTCGCGCTACTGGCTTTGGTCTCAACGACGAAGAACTCTTAGCCCTCTGGAACACAACCAAGCAGAATGTGCGCCAGTTGCACGAGCGCTTGTTCTATCGCCCGCTCTTGTCGGCGGTCGCAACTCTGCCCGAGGGTGGCCTTGCTTTGAGCCCGGAGCAGGCTGAAGCTCGACTGGCGGCTATTGGTTTTCGGGACCCGCGAGGCGCCCTCACGCATATTTCCGCGCTTACCGACGGCATTTCTCGTCGTGCCGCGATTCAGAAAGCACTGCTGCCAGTCCTTCTGGAGTGGTTCGCTCAGGGTGCCAACCCCGATTACGGGCTGCTTTCCTTCCGCCGCCTCTCAGAGGAGCTGGGGGAGTCGCACTGGTATCTGAGAATGCTGCGCGACAGTGTTGCCGCTGCGCAGCGTCTGACCCAGATTCTCAGCGGCTCACGCTACGTGACCGACCTCCTTGAACGCATCCCTGAGGGTGTGGCCTGGTTAGAAAACGACGATGAACTGCAACCGTGCACGTTCGAAGAGCTCGAAATAGAAGCAGAGGCGTTGCTGTCCCGACACGAGGACGAGAAGTCCGCCGTGAAGGCCATCCGGTTCATGCGCAGACGCGAGGTACTCCGGTTGGCCATGGCAGGAATCACCCAGGCTGCCACGATGGATCAGATCAGCCAAGGCTTGACAGACATCACGACGGTCAGCTTGCGCGCGTTCTTGACCTTGGCCCAGCGCGGAGACAACGCCAACGTGGAGTTCGCGATTGTGGCGATGGGTCGCTACGGGGGAGCCGAGCTGGGCTTCGGCAGTGATGCTGATGTGCTCTTTGTCTATCGTGCTCTAGACGCCGATGCCGAGTCCGCCAGCGCTAAGGCTGAGAGCATTTCGGCCAAGTTGATTGATTACGCTTCGGATGCTCGCCTCGCGCTCGAGTTAGACCTCGATCTGCGTCCCGAAGGCAAGAACGGCCCCAACTTCCGTTCTCTCGAGTCCTACCGCACGTATTACGAGCGCTGGTCGCTGACATGGGAGGCGCAGGCCCTGCTGCGGGCCGCGCCAGCGGCCCGAAACCCCCACCGGCTGGCCGACTTTATGGAGTTGGTTGATTCGGTTCGCTATCAGCCCACCGTGCCCGAAGCCGAGCTTCGTGAGATCCGCCGCATCAAGGCTCGAGTCGAGAGTGAACGCCTGCCCCAGGGGGCAGATGCCAAGCGTCATCTCAAACTGGGGCGCGGTTCCCTGAGCGATGTCGAGTGGACAGTCCAACTCATCCAGATGCAGCACGCCTATGCCTCGAAAGGCCTACGCACAACATCAACGCGTGACGGCCTGCGCGCCGCTGTGACCGCGGGCTATTTGGCCGAGGATGACGCACTCAAGCTTGAAGAGGCCTGGACTCTTGCCTCTCGTGTGCGCTCGGCACTCACGCTGTGGGCGCAACGCTCTACTGACGTGCTTCCGACTGACGTTCTTGAGCTCGATGGAATCGCCCGCCTGTTGGGTTATCCACGCGGCAGTGCGTGGCTGCTCGAAGAGGAGTACCTCTCCGTCACCCGCCGCGCTCGTGTCGTTTTCGAGCGAGTGTTTTACGGCGACGCCAAGTAGCTCGCCCCGCATAGCCGGGTGCGAGTCTCTGACAACGAAAAAGGCCGCCACCCGAAGGTGACGGCCGATTTCGTAAGCAGCGACTAGACGCCGAAGTACAGATCGTACTCGAAAGGGTGAGGACGCTGAGC
>CAZPVE010000022.1:0-10607 GCA_964589925.1 uncultured Aurantimicrobium sp.
AGGTCGTCAACCAGATCAGCGTGGACGGCGAGATCGCCGACCAGGCAAAGGTCGCCCTCGAAAGGATGCTGGCTGCCAAGCCGGCCTGAGCATGGCCAACGTCGTCGTCATCGGAAGCGGAATCGCCGGACTGATTGCCGCCGTTGACGCGAGCGCAAAACATCACGTCACGCTGATCACCAAGGCCGACTTGGCTGAGAGCAACACGCACTACGCACAGGGTGGAATCTCGGCAGTGACCTCCTCTGATGACTCGATCGCCGAGCACGTGGCAGACACCATCAGTGCGGGCGCGGGACTCTGCTGGCTGCCCGCCGTCGAGGTGCTCTGCGCCGAGGGCCCCGACAGCATCGCCGACCTCGTCGCCTGGGGCGTTGAATTCGACCGCTCTGGCGGCGACTTCGCTCGTGGCCTCGAGGCCGCCCACTCTCACCCGCGCATCTTGCACGCCGGCGGCGACGCTACCGGTGCCGGCATTAGCGACGCCCTCACCAAAGCTGCCCGGGCGCGCGTGGCCGAAATCCTCGAACACACTTTCGTCATCGATATCGCGACCGACGTCGACTTCAGCGGGCGCCAGCGTGTGGTCGGCGTGAGTGTGCTCACCGCCTCGGGCCCACTCTTTGTGGATGCCGACGTTGTAATCCTGGCCAGCGGTGGCGCCGGTCAGCTCTACCGCCACACCACCAACCCCGCCGTCACCACCGGCGATGGCGTGGCCGCTGCCCTGCGCGCCGGTGCAGTGCTCGCCGATGTCGAGTTCTACCAATTCCACCCGACCGCCCTGGCGGTCCCGGGGTCGTTCCTGATCTCCGAGGCAGTCCGCGGCGAAGGTGGCGTGCTTATCAACAACGCTGGCGAGCGCTTCATGCAAAAAGTACACCCGCTTGCTGAGCTTGCTCCCCGCGATGTGGTTGCGCGCGGCGTGCAGAGCGAGATGCGCGCGCAGGGCGGCCAGCCCGTACTGCTCGATGCGACCGGGCTGGGCAAAGACTTTCTCGACAAGCGCTTCCCGAGCATCTCCACGGCCTGCCGCAGGTACGGCCTCGACTGGAGCAAGGTTCCCGTGCCCGTGACGCCGGCCGCTCACTATTGGATGGGCGGCGTGGCCACCGACGTGGACGGGCGCAGCAGCATCCCCGGTCTTTTTGCTGTTGGCGAGGTCGCCTGCACGGGCGCGCACGGGGCCAACCGTTTGGCCTCGAACTCACTGCTTGAGTCAGTCGTGACTTCGCGTCGTGCCGTTCGCGCGATCGACGAAGAGTGGCCCGCCGAGGGATACACCGAGCGCTGGGCGAGTGGGCCTGTGGCCGAGATTGAGCTGTCGGTTGACGAGATCTACTCCCGTGGAAACGGCGTGAAGAAGCCCGTCGTGGACCGCGTCGAATTGCAGACCTTGATGTGGGACAACGTGGGCCTCGCGCGCGACAAGGCCGGCCTGTGGGCAACCCAGGATCAACTCAACGCCTGGCGACCAGCGACCGAAAAGCACCGCGTTTTTCCCGACTGGGAGGACGCCAATCTGCTCTTGCTCGCGCACGCTGTTACCGCATCGGCGGCGGCACGACACGAGTCCCGCGGCGCCCACTACCGCCTCGATTTTCCGCACACCGAGGAGAACCTCGCTCGCCCGATTCTTGTAAAGGCTCCCAAGCATGATTGACCCGAAGATCATCAACACCGTTGTCTCAGCGGCCTTGGCCGAGGATGCCCCCACCGGCGACATCACCTCAACTCTTGTCATTCCCGCCGAAGCCCGAGCAACCGCCGTGCTTGCCGCCCGCGAGCCCGGAGTCTTTGCCGGAGGCGAGGTTTTCACCGCAGCCTTCACGCTGACCGATCCCCGCGTCAAGGTTGAACTGCTCAAGAACGATGGCGAACCCTTCGTCGCCGGTGATGAACTCGCGCGGGTCACGGGTCCGGCGCGGGCAGTTCTCACCGGCGAGCGCGTCGGGCTCAACTTTGTTCAGCGCATGAGCGGCATCGCAACCCTCACCGCCGAATACGTCGCGGCTGTCGCTGGAACCAAGGCGACCATCCTCGACACTCGCAAGACAACTCCCAACCTTCGCGCCTTCGAGCGGCACGCGGTTGTCTGCGGCGGTGGCACCAACCACCGATTTAGCCTGTCAGATGCGTTCATGGCCAAAGACAACCACCTCGCTGTGCTTACCCAGGGCGGCCTCGATGTGACCGAGGCGCTACGACAGGTGAAAGCTCAACTTCCCGCCGGCATGGTGTTCGAAGTCGAGGTCGACCGCCTCGACCAGATTGAGCCAGTGATCGCAGGCGGTGTCGATGTGATCATGCTCGACAACTTCAGCGTCACAAACCTTCACGCAGGCGTCGCGCAGGTGAACGGCCGCGCTAAGGTCGAGGCCAGCGGTGGGGTGAACCTCGATACGGTTCGTGCTATCGCCGAAAGCGGTGTCGACTACATCTCGGTCGGCGCTCTCACTCACTCTGCCCGCTCGCTCGACCTCGGACTCGACCTCACCATCACCTCAGAATGATTTATCTCGACCACGCCGCTACGACCCCGGTGATTCCGGCCGCGCTCGAAGCTGCCTGGCCGTTCCTCACCGGGGAGTTCGGCAACGCATCGAGCACGCATGAGCTTGGTCACCGGGCCCACGCCGCCCTCGAGGACGCCCGCATGCGCGTGGCTCGGTTTCTGGGAGCCCGCTCCTCCGAAGTGGTCTTCACCTCGGGTGGGACCGAAGGCGCAAATCTCGGCATCATCGGCCTGGCGCTAGCCAACCCGCGTGGCAAACACCTCGTGAGCGCCCCAACCGAGCACGAGGCTGTTCTTGCAGCGATCGAGTTCCTGGAGCGCATCCACGGTTTCACGACCACCTGGCTTCCTGTCTCGGCGACCGGCGAGATCACCCTGTCGGATGTTCGTGCTGCGCTTCGACCCGACACCACACTCATCACGCTCATGCTCTCGAACAACGAGATCGGCGCGATTCACCCGATGGCCGAGGTGGCCGCTCTGGCCCACGAGGTCGGAGCACTGGTGCACACCGATGCCGTGCAGGCGGTGGGCTGGGTCTCGATCAACGTCACCGAGCTGGGCGTTGACGCACTGAGTTTCTCTGGCCACAAAATTGGTGCACCCAAGGGCAGCGGGGCGTTCTATGTGAGGTCTGGGCTGGCAATCGAGCCGCTCATTCACGGTGGCGGCCAGGAGTTTGAGCGTCGCTCGGGCACTGAAAACGTGGCGTGGGCCGTTGCCCTCGCCACCGCGGTGGATGCACTTTCCGACCCCGCCACCGAAGGCCCCCGTGTTGCCGCCCTGCGTGACGAGTTCATCGCAGATGTGCTCGACACGATTCCCCAGGCGCGACTAACCGGCCCGGATGTCACCGTCGCCGGACACCGCTCGCCCGCCGTTGTCTCGTTCGTGTTCGAGGGCGTCAGCGGCGAAGCGGTTTTGCTCCAACTGCAGGAACACGACGTCATTGTCTCAAGTGGCTCGGCCTGCGCCGCCGGCAAGCAAGAGCCCTCACATGTGCTGCTGGCGTGCGGCCTCGACCCCGAGTTGGCGCAAACCAGCGTTCGGTTCAGCCTGAGTCACGCCACAACGGCCGAAGAACTCAGTGCCGCCGCAAGCGCGCTGCGCGCATCCGTTGCCGCGCTCGTTGCGCTGGGCAATTAGCCCGCGAGCACGCGAGCCAGGAGCTACTTTTTCTCAGACTCCACGAGAGCCTTAAGCGAGGCAAGACCCTGGGCAAACGACTTGCCCATCATCTTGTCGAAGCCGAGCACTATGCCCATGAATTTGCCGCCGAGCCCGCGCTCGCCCTTCAGGTACCAGGTCACCAAGGTGCCAGCGGTTTCGGGCTGGATGCGAAACTCGATGGTGGCCTTGTTGGTCTTCTTCTTGCCAAAGAACGACATCTCCGACACGATGAGCGACGGCTTCTCGGCCGACAAAACCACCTGCTGGCCGCGGCCAATGCGCTTGCCCTCGTACTCATAGACCGAGCCGGGACCCGGCTTCACCTGGTTCACCTTGGTTGTTACGGTCGCGTCCATGGTGCGGAACGGGTTCCAGTCGTCAAACCGGTTGAGATCGAGCATGAGCTCAAAGATCTGCTTCGCCGGAGCGTCGATGCTTACAGAGGTCTGGAGTGAATACGTTTCAGCCATGCCACCAGCGTAGACGGTAGCGTTGATTGCCATGCCTTCAGACCTCGCAACGACTTTGCCTCCACATCCCGGTCGGGAAGTGGCGCGCGTGGCCGTGCCCGTGAGCCTGGAATTTGTTCTGATTCTTGGGCTCAATGTGGTGAGCCAGATCATCGTTGGTGGCCTCGGCGATACCGCGGTTGCTGCCGTCGGTTTCGCCTCGAGCATTCAGTACATTCCGTTCTTTGTTCTCGGCGCCCTCGGAACGAGCGCCTCGATCCTGGTGGCGCGTGCCTACGGAGCCAAGCGCGAAAAGGAACTCAACAAGGTGGTGTCGGCCGCCCTACTCACCGCCATCGCGGTGGGTGTTTTGGTAGCTATCCCCTTTGTTATCTGGCCGAGTGAAATTTTCCACGCGGTCGGTGCATCGGATGCGGTCGTAGCCGAGGGATCAACATTCTTGGCTCTGGCGATGGGCTCGCTGTTCTTGGGTCTGCTCGCCCAGGTATTGAGCGGCGTGCTTCGCTCCGCCGACCACGCCCGCAGCCCGATGGTCGCCACCATTGCAACCGGCATCCTTCAGGTGCCCATCGCGATTCTGCTCGTCTACGGCTGGGGACCGATTCCTTCGCTCGGCGTCGCAGGTGCTGCCTGGGCCATGATCATCTCCACGGCCCTCAAGGTGCTCATCATGGTCGTGCAAACCTACGGGGTGTTTCACGTCGCCCGCTGGGAGACCCCGGGCAAGCTGCTCGAGTGGCGATCGGTCTTGGGACCACTCGTCGTGCTCGCCGCCCCGATGGGTCTGACCGCGGGCTTCTGGTCGACCGGAAACTTTCTCTACAACGTCGTTATTCAGCAGCTCGGTGACGCGGCCCTCGCGGCGAGCCAAATCGTGGCCAACCTCGAGAGCATGTTCTTCGTGGGCAGCTTGGGCTTGATGAACGCCGTGAACGCGCTCGTTGGCCGTGCGGTCGGCGGGGCCAACGGAACATTGGCCCGCGCCTGGGTTGGCTACATCAAACGCGTCGGGATCTTCACCGGCATCGCGTTCGGGCTTCTATTCGCGCTGTCATCTTTCGGCTTGCCGATCATGTTCCCCAAGGTTCCCGCGATCGTGATTACCTACTCGGTTGTCGGCATTCTCATCAACGCCGCCATCCAGCCGATCAAGGTGCGCAACGCCCTCATGGGGGCGTCGGTGCTCCCCAGCGGAAACGACGTGCGTGGCGTGATGATTGGCGACTTCACGGCGCCGTTCATCGTGGGCCTGCCGCTGTCACTCCTGTTGGGGCTCGCTACCCCGCTGGGAATCTATGGCGTCTTCATCGCCCGAGGCGTCGAAGAGATCGCCAAGGTGATCATCTTCACCTGGCGCGGACGCCGCCTGAACTGGGATGCGATTGCGGCCAAGCACAACATGCTCAACCCACTGGGCGAAGAGCCCCTCGAGGGTTTGATTCAGGCCTAGCGACCTGTCGTGGCGTGGTTAGCGGCGAATCTCGTTGCCGTTGTAGCCACGGCCAGCCCATCCGGCTAACAAGCATGTATCTGACGCCCCAGCCGCGATGAAGATAACGCCGAGGGCCGAAGCGATGAAGCCCCAAGGACCCCAACAGAACCCACCGATAAGCAGCACGATGCCGACGACGATGCGGGTCCAGCGACCGGCAGTGGAGGCGAGGAATGCAAACATGAAAACTCCTGGTTTCGAAGGTCCTACCTCGATAGTACTGCGGACCGAGGAAGCTAGGCCAGGATGTTCACGGAGCGCCCGATAACCAGGGCAAGAATCACGAATCCGCTCAAGCCTTGAATACCCATAAGAATCTTCGCTCGGGCCGTGAGAGGAACCACATCGTTCGGCGTGAACGCCATCATGTTGGTCAGGGCGATGTAGAGGTAGTCGATGTAGCCGGGGCGCCAGTTGGCCTTGCTGGTCGACGAGTCACGGCTCACCTCGATTGAGGCAGCACGCTCATCATCCTGAGGAAATTTGAAGTCAGCATCCGGTAGCTCAGACCGCGTCAGAGTAGCCCGAGCCACGGGTCCGCCCCGGTCGAGCTCCCAGAAGACGATGCTGAACGCAATAACGTTGGCCACCCACACCTCGAATGCCTCCAGCAAAATGACCGGCCCAAGTCCTACGCCTGCGATGAGGTCGCGGATGATGAAGACGACATCCACGAGGTTCGACACCATGAGTAGCAGTGCCAGAGTCATGGCAAGCCACCGGGCGACGGTCGACTGCTTTCCGGTCTTTACGGGATTGATGGTCACGATGGCGACGAAGATCAGCAGGGCAATGACGATGAGCACCGCACGCGGAACCATGTTTGCAGGCGTCACGGCATAAATCCCGAGCATGACAACAATCGCGACGAATGCGGGCCACCGATTGGCAGCGCGACGACTCATGCGCTCGGGCACTTGGCCCTCAGCAGGGCGCTTCGAAGTCGAACTCACGGGTTCAGCCTATGCCCGCATCTGGTCAAGTTTGAGTTGGATCAGAGCCTCGGCAAGCTCTCGCGGCAGTTCCGAACCAATGGGGATGTGCAGGGCCGCTTTCGTCTGGCTATAACCAGTAACGAGATCGCCAGCGGCCGCGAGAACCGAGCCGGAGTGCGGGTAATAGGAAATACCGTTCTTGGTCGCTGCCAGCCCGGCAATAATCACGCCATCCTTCTTGAACCCAGGCATGGCATAAGAAATGATCTGCTCGGCATCAGGCGCAACATCGAGGATGACCGCTCGGGCCTGCTCAAGCATCGATCGCTGCGGCTCGGGCTGGGCCGCGATGTAGGAATCGACTTCAGGGCTGGTCACCATCTCAGATTAGAACATGGCAAAAAACACGCACTTGACTTAATACCCCTGGGGGGTATTATTGGTCTTGTGATACAAGACATCAAAAAGCGAGCACTCCATCGGAGCAAGATTATCCAAGGCCAAATTCGCGGCCTCGAAAAGATGATTGAAACCGAGGAATACTGCATGGACATCATCACGCAGTCGCTCGCCATTCAAAAGTCACTGGGCTCGCTCAACAAGCTCATTGTCGAGAACCACCTGATGACTCACGTGTCACACATGATGCGTTCCGACGACCCGGCTCAGCGCGAGAAGGCAGTCGCCGAAATGCTGAAGATCTTTGAACTGACCCAAAATCGACAGAGCAAGTAGGAGGTGGAAAGAATGACTGAAACCAACAACTGCAAGTGCGGTGGAAACTGCCAGTGCGCCGGAACCCAGGGCGGAACCTGCAACTGCAAGTAAACCGCGCCACACACAGGCGATCGGGCAATGCGCTCGATCGCCTTTTGTGTGCCCGCCGCTAGATTGAAGCCATGGAATTTACTCACCTTCGAGACCTCAAGGTTTCACGCATCGGCCTGGGCTGCATGGGCATGTCCCACATCTACACCGGCTACAAGCAGGCCGACGAACTTTCCATCGCCACCATTCACCGCGCTCTCGACCTGGGCGTGACCTTCCTCGACACCGCCGAAATCTATGGCCCCGAGAAGAACGAGGTCCTCGTGGGCAAGGCCCTCAAAGGCCGCCGCGACAAGGTTGTTCTGGCCACAAAGTTTGGGCTGCGCTCGAACGTGGGCAACACCGGCATCGACAGCTCCCCCGCGAACATTCGCGCGGCCATCGAAGGCTCGCTCAAGCGCCTGAACACTGACTACATAGATCTCTACTACCAGCACCGTGTCGACAAAAACGTGCCCATCGAAGATGTCATTGGCACCCTCGTCGAACTCATCGACGAGGGCAAGATCGGTCACATCGGGCTCTCCGAGGCAGGCCAAACAACGATTCGTCGCGCCAACGCGGTGCACCCCATCACTGCTCTTCAGTCGGAGTACTCGCTGTGGACTCGGGATGGTGACGACGGCACGCTCGAGCTGCTGCGCGAACTCGGCATCGGTTTCGTGCCCTACTCCCCTCTGGGCCGCGGATTCTTGAGCGGCACCATCGAGTCGCTCGACCAGTTCGACGAAGATGACTGGCGCCGCCAGAATCCCCGATTTGAGGGCGAGGCTTTCGGGATCAATAAGGGCCGCCTGCGCGAGGTCATCGACATCGCGAACGAGGTTGGCGCAACCCCCTCGCAGGTGGCGCTTGCGTGGCTCTATGCGAAGGGTGACGACTGGGCGCCCATCCCCGGCACCATCCGCATCAACCACCTCGAAGAAAACATCGCCTCCCTCGATGTGAAGCTCACCTCAGAACAGGTGGCCAAACTCGACAGTGTGACCCAGCCAGAGGGCGAGCACCACAGTGCGGCCCAGATGCTCGCGCTGGATCGCTCATAGCCATCAAGCCACGGGCGACGCTACGGGCTAACGCGACAGATATTCCTCGAGGGAGTCGAAGTAGCTCTCCATGCCCAGCTTCGTCTGTTCGGCCTGCCCCTCAGGCATCTCACCGAACTGGCTGAACTTCACCCAGGAGCCCGCGTCGCGCTCCTCGAACTCCACGACGATGCGGTGTGCGGGGGTCGCCAGATCGGCGACATCGAACTCTTCACGCGATTGCGTGTAGTGCATCGAGTGCTCGAGGGCCACGTTTTCTTCAACCGTGGAGTACTGGCCATAGAAGAAGGCCACGAAACCGTTCATCGGCACGTCAACGGCGACCTTCCACGAGCCGCCCGGGCGAGCATCCGACACCGTGAGACCAGGCACATTGGCAAGCACCGTGGGGTGGTACCAAACCTCGAGCTCCTCGGCACGCGTCCATGCGCTCCACAGCTGAGAAATGGGATGCGCGTACTCGCGCTCGACGGAATACAGCAGTCCACTCATGCCTCAAGCCTACGGGCGCGCGTATGCTGGAGCCATGACCGAACGCGACCTGCTTGACCTCTGGAATAAGGCCCGCCTGCACATCATCGTGTCGCAGATGGCCCCCACCTTCTTGTTGATCGCAACCGTGGCTCTGCTCGGTGCCGGCCTCGGGCACGCGCCCCTGGTTGCACGCATAGCGACTCTTGGCATCTTGCTTGCGTCAGGGATCTTGGGCGCGCTGGCCCAGTTCACCGCGGCCAGCGACGGCATTGCAGCTGCTGAGCAGCTCGACGCCCTCGACGGCGTTGGACCAGCCTCCACGAGTGCGATCCGTCAGGCCCCACTGCTGGTGGTTGTGAAATGGATTACGCCGTCCATTTTCACGATCATCTTCATCGCACTGTTCTTCGCGCTTCTCACCTAAGCCTTCGCAGTCTTTCGAAACACCAAAGCCTGTCATAGGTGTTTCATAGGTTCCATTCCTAGGGTCGCACCCATGAATGCTGTCGAAAACTCATCCACTCGTCGATTTGTTTGGACGGGCTGGCACACCGGCCTCGCCATTTTGGCTGGAGCATCCGCCCTCGTCTACCTATGGGCTATCAATCTCGGACAACGTTCTGAGTACTACGCCGCCATCGCGGTTTCGATGAGTCAATCGTGGTCGAACTTCTTCTTCGGCTCTCTTGACCCGGCGGGAACGGTGACCCTCGACAAGATTCCCGGCTCATATTGGGTGCCCGCCCTCTTCGTCAAAGCCTTTGGATTCTCGACGTGGTCGATCGAGGCCCCCAACGCTCTCGCCACGGTGGCCGCGGTCGTTCTCATCGCACTCAGTGTTCGGCGACTGGCCGGGAACACCGCAGGCCTGCTCGCGGGTGCGGTCTTCGCGGCAACCCCCATTGTGGCCGCCGTCGCCCGCTCGAACCAGCCACAGTCATTCTTCTTATTGACCCTTGCCCTGGTGCTCTGGTCAGCAACTCGAGCCGTATCCAAAGAGTCGCTGGGGCACCTCGTGCTGGCAGGCGTGTGGATTGGGCTAGCGTTCCAGACCTACATGCTCGAAGCCTGGGCGGTCTGGCCCGCCCTGATCGTGACGTGGCTCTTCTTCGTCAAGAAATCGTGGCTCCTTCGAGTGCGCGACCTGCTGATTGCCGGCGCGACAAGCCTGGCTGTCTCACTCAGCTGGATATTTGTCGTCTCACTCATTCCCGCTTCGGCTCGCCCGTACATCGGCAGCACCTACGCGAACAGCCCGTGGGAAATGGTCTTCGGCTACAACGGTCTGGGCCGATTCTCAAGCACGACATCAGCCAGCGCGGCATACCGTTCTTTCACTCCCCCGTTCTCGGGTAGCCCGAGCCTGGTTCGCCTGTTCAATGAACAGCTCGCCGGTCAAATTGCATGGATGATCCCGACCGCCGTCGTTGCCATCGTCGTTCTCTTCGCCCTCGGATTCAATCGCCGGGTCACCGTGCTCTTGACCGTGTGGTTCGCAACCTTCGCCGTCATGTTCTCCGTGGTCGCTGGAATGCACCAGTTCTACACCTCCGCACTGGCCGTTCCGATGGCAGCGCTCATCGGCATCGCGTTCGGCGAAGCACGCAAACAGAAGGTCGTCTGGGCTCAACTCACACTGGTCGGCAGGTCATGCATGCTGCTGCAGATAACCTAACG
>CAZPVE010000023.1:0-10262 GCA_964589925.1 uncultured Aurantimicrobium sp.
GAGGTCGGTCAGTTCGTAGCCAACGGAGCGACGGATGAAGCTGTTTGCGCCGTCCGAACCGATGGTGTACTTGGCCTTGACGGTTCCGGTCTTGCCGCCCTCTTTCTTGGTCACGACGATGTCGTTGACCTGAACCTCGTGGTAGTCAACGCTGACTCCGTTGTCGTCCTGAGTGAAGGAGTTGATCTCGTAGCCCTGCCACATCTGCACATTGGGCAGCGAGTCAACGATGCCGCGCAGGCGCTCTTCGAGGTCAGGCTGGTCAAACCAGTAGCGGTTACGCCATCCGTCGTTGGCGGTGGACTCCCAGTCAACTTCGAGGAGGGTTTCGCCGTCCTTGTTGATCCAGAGGTAGCGATCATCGTGGTAGTCGATGGCGGGGTCGTTGTTGGAATTGATGCCCAGCTGCGCAAGAATGCGCGCAATTTCGTGGTCGAAGGTAACGGCACGGGGGAGCGGGTACGGGGTGGGCCAGCGGTCGATACCGATGACCTTGTAACCACGCTGACCCAGCAGCAAACATGAAAGCAGACCAGCGGGGCCCAGTCCGACGACGACGACGTCAGCTTCTTCTACGGTGTTCGACATTGAAACTCCAAAAAATGAATGACCGTTCATTTTTGAACGTGATTACACTATTAGGTAATAAGTTTGTTTTGTCAACTATCAGATTTTCAGTGTCGAAAGCAGGATGACGTGAGCGCTACCCAGAGCCACGCCGCAGCACCCAAGAGCTTGCGAGTCCGCAAGGCGGAGCAAACCCGCAAGCGCCTGCTTGAGGCAGCACGCGAGGTCATGTCGGATGGTGGGCCCGAGTCGATCACGATTCAGACCATCACACTGAAGGCCGATATCGGCCAGGGCACCTTTTATAACTACTTCGATTCGCGCGACGCCATTATTGACGCGGTGATTTTTGATGAGGTCGAAGCCCTCGGTCGCCGGCTTGACGCACTAACAGCGAACATGACCGACGCCGCGGAGATTTACAGCTTCTCAACCCGACACCTGATGCACACCGCCGTTTCAGACCCGGTGTGGGGCTGGCTCATTGTTCGTCTGGGCATCGCGCAGGAGGGACTGCTGAGCGCGCTCGGCCCGCGCGCATCTCGAGATCTTCAAATCGGTGTTGACTCCGGCCGCTTCAAAATCGAGAACGTCTCCATCGCATCAGCGATGACGTTCGGGTCACTTTTGTCGGTGATGCACGACTACCTGCAGGGTGATCGCAAGGTCGACCCGAGTGAGCTCTATGCCGAGAACCTACTTCGCATGGTCGGCATCCCCGCGGACGAGGCGCACGAGATTGCGCATCGCCCGCTGCCCAAGCTTCCGGAGACGCTCTAGCCGACGCCCCTCGGGAAACGTACTCTTGACAAATCCGCGGGCTGCCATAAAGTGGATGTACGTTCAAAAATGAATGTATATTCATTTATTGAAAGTCTTGCTTCAAACTGCCCGTCCCCTTGTTTCGATGAGTGAAACACCCGGTGGACGCGCTGGTTGAGAAAAAGCCAAGATTGCAAGGTCCAACCGTTCAATGACGAAAGGGTGATTGATGAGTCAGTCCAGTGAGCCAATCCTGGTTGCTGAGGGTCTCACCCGTTCTTTCGGTGGTGTGACCGCAGTCAACAACGTCGATCTCGTTGTGCACCCGGGCGAACTCGTTGGCATCATGGGCCCGAACGGTGCCGGTAAGAGCACTTTCTTCTCCCTCGTTGCGGGTGCCCGCAAGCCCAGCTCCGGCAAGCTGCACGTATGCGGCAAAGACTTCAACAAGATTGGCCTCGGCGAAGCGGCTCGTGCGGGCGTTGGCTTGGCACACCAGATTCCTAAGCCCTTCCGCAAGCTCACTGTTCGCCAGAACGTGGACATCGCTTCGTACGTTCTTCCGCGTGGCCGCCGCAAAGCTGCCGTTGACTACGCGCTTGAGGTCAGTGGCCTCACCGACCGTCAGGACAAGCTCGCCGGCGAACTCGGCCTGCTCGAGCTGAAGCGCCTGGAGATCGCTCGCGTGCTCGCGCTTGAGCCCAAGCTGGTTCTCCTCGATGAGGTTGCCGCCGGCTTGAACGAGTCAGACCTCGACGAGCTCATCGAACTCGTCCGCAAGGTGCACGCCACCGGCAAGACGGTCATTCTTGTCGAGCACGTGCAAGAAGTGATTCACAAGCTCGCTCAGCGCGTTGTCGTTCTCGAGTGGGGCAGCAAGCTCACCGAAGGAACCCCCGAGGCCGTTTCAAACGACCCGCGCGTTATCGAGATCTACCTGGGTAGCTCCGAGAACGAGTCGGCGCTCAAGCGCGAAAAGCAGGCACCGGGCGCCGAGCAGCGTCTTGCGGTTTCGGGTCTCAGCGCTGGCTACGGTCCTATCAAGGTTCTCGACAACGTCTCGTTCGATGTCGCGCAGGGTGAGATTCTCACGGTTCTCGGCGCCAACGGAGCTGGCAAGACCACGCTCGCAAAGACCCTCGAGGGAATGATCAAGGCTCGCTCGGGCAGCGTTGTCTTCAAGGGTCAGACCGTGACGGATGTTCCCACCTATGCACGCCAGCGCCTCGGCCTTGCCCTGGTCCCTGAGGGTCGCCGCTTGTTCGGTGAGCTGACCGTCAAAGAGAACCTGCGCCTCGGCCTCAAGTCGGAGCGTGGATTCAAGGCAACCCACAAAGACCAGAGCCCGCTCGACAAGGTCTACGAACTCTTCCCCAAGCTCGTTGAGCTCAACGACCGCCCGGCTGGTCAGCTTTCCGGTGGAGAGCAGCAGATGGTTGCTGTCGGTCGTGCGCTCGCCGGTGAGCCCGACGTCATCATCTTTGACGAGCTCTCGCTCGGACTCGCCCCCATCGTGGTCGACCGCCTCCTCGAGGCCGTTGTCAAGATCGCGAACTGGGGTATGTCGGTTGTTCTCATCGAGCAGAACATCCACAAGGCCATGGCTGTGGCCGACAAGATTCTCGTCCTCAAACGAGGCGAGGTCGTTTTTTCTGGAAAGCCCTCGGACTTCTCAGAAGAAGAACTTCAGCGTGCCTACCTGGGCGCGGACTGAAGTAACCACCACCAAGAGAAAAAAACAAAGGAGTATTTCTCGTGAAAAAGAAACTGCTAGTCGCAGCTGCCGTTGTTGCAGCTACCGGTCTGGCGCTGTCCGGCTGTGCCGGTGGCGGCGGATCAGCTGGTGCTGAGGTCGTTATTGGTGCAACCCTGCCCCTGACCGGTCCGCTCGGCGCATTCGGAACCAACCTGAAGATCGGCTACCAGGCCGCGATTGACGAGGTCAACGCTGCTGGTGGACTCGAGTTCGGTGGTGCCAAGCACAAGGTCAAGCTCGTTACTCAGGACAACGCTTCTGACGGCAAGACCGCTACCACCCAGGCCAAGTCGCTCGTTCTCGACAGTGGCGCAATCGCCCTGCTCGGTCCGGCAACCCCGCCGCTGACCATCCCCGTTTCGGCCGTTGCTGAGCAGCTTAAGGTGCCGCTGATTTCGACCATCACCCCGATCAAGGGCTGGTTGAGCGGTGCTGGCGCTGGTTACAAGTACTCATGGGACGTCTTCTTCGACGAGATCCAGATGACCGAAACCCAGTTCCAGGCATCTGACCTGGTCACGACCAACAAGAAGGTCGCCATCTTCACCGACACCGAGGAAGACGGCCCCATCCAGGCAAAGCTCTGGGAGGGCAACGCAGCTAAGTACGGTTACACCGTTGCTGCAAAGATCGAGTTCCCTGTTGGCAACACCAACTTCCAGGCTCAGGTCGCTAAGGCCAAGGCTTCGGGAGCTGACATCATCCTCGCTCAGATCATTCCGCCGGACGGCATCGCCCTCCTCAAGGAACTCAAGGCACAGAGCTACGACCCCAAGCTCCTCTTCATGGAGAAGGCCGGTAACACCGGTGGTTACGTAGAGATCACCAACGGCCTCGCCAACGGTGTCCTCGCCGCTAACTGGTTCGCTGAAGGCATGGGCCTCGAGAAGGAGAACGAGTTCATCACCAAGTACGAGAAGGTCGCTGGTGGAATTAACTCCAACCTCGGCTGCATCGTTGACGGTTACTCGATCGCCCAGGTTCTCACCGACGCAATTGTTGCTGCTGGTGGCACCGACCCCGAGAAGCTGAACGAGGCCATCGGCAAGACCGACAAGACCTACCCGAGCTCGCACATCAAGTTCGGTGCAGACCACTCGTCGGCCATCAAGGTTGTACAGACCCAGTGGAACGGTGCAAACCAGATCCTGGTTCTGACGGCAGACGGCAAGGCAGCTAACCCCATCGTTAGCCCCGTTGCTGGTCTCAAGTAACAACTAACTGAGTAAAGCGATAGTGAGGAACGCGTCATGGATGTCATAAACATCGTCATTCAGGGAATTCTCCTGGGCGGGCTGTACGCAGCCACCGCTCTGGGTCTCTCCCTGGTGTTTGGCACCATGCGACTCGTGAACCTTGCCCACGGCAACTTCCTTGTCGTCGGCGCGTTCCTCACTTCGCTCCTCGTTACCATGGTCGCGGGGGTTGACCCCCTGCTCATGGCTCTGCCGGTAGCAGTGATCCTGGGCGCCTTGGCCTACCCCCTTCAGCGCTACATCATCACCCCCGTGATGTCGCAGGGTGAAGAGGCTCCGATCACGGTTACCTTCGGTATCGGCCTCGCCATTGAGACGATGCTGGTTATCGCTTTTGGTTCGAACCCTCGTTCGCTCAACCCTTCCTACGCAACCCTGACCCTGCACCCGTTCGGAACGAACGTTCGCGTCTCGCTTCTCATTGCGACCGTAATCGGTGTCGCTGTCGTAGTTCTGCTCACGCTGCTGCTGAAAAAGACCGCGTTTGGTCGTCAGGTTCGTGCGGCGTCAATCGACTCGGAGGCAGCTGGCCTCGTCGGTATCGACGTCAAGAAAACTTTCGCTCGCGTTATGGCCATCTCGGCCGGTGTCGCAGCAATCGGTGGTGTGCTCATCGCCCTGTCCTTTGCCGTTGCGCCCTCGTCGGGAACCGGATGGCTGCTTCGTGCATTTACCGTCATCGTGATCGGTGGCCTCGGATCACTGCCCGGAACTCTCTACGGTGGTCTGATTGTCGGCCTCGTTGAGACTCTCGGTGCTGTGTGGTTCGGACCGCAGTACCGTGACCTCGTGGTCTTCGGTGTGCTGGTCATCATCCTCCTGGTTCGCCCCAACGGCCTGTTTGCGAAGGTTGCTAAAGCATGAGTGAGCGTCGCGGCATCCCCGCTCTTCTGAGTTCCAAGACCACCCAGTGGGTAATCGGAACCGTCATCGCTGTTGTGCTTGGCTTCGTCCTTTCGGGTGTGCTCACTCGTGGTGTGCTCAACCAGTACACGACCTTGCTTCTGCTGATGACGCTTGCGTTGTCGTGGAACCTCGTTGGTGGCTTCGGTGGCCAGTTCTCGCTGGGGCACTCAATCTTCGTCGGCGTTGGCGGTTACGCAACGGCCATCATCCTCACTTTGTTCAACACCCCGTTGATCCCCACGATCATTGTTTCCGGCGTCATCTCGTCGGGTATCGGTGTCTTGCTGGCATACCCGCTGCTTCGTTTGCGCGGCCCGTACCTGGCCGTTGGTAGCTTGGGTATCACCCTGGCTGCTTTGGGCTGGATGACCAACTGGGACTTCACTCACCGCACCTCGAGCTACTCGGTTCCGGCCACCCTCGGCATTAGCGAGATTTTCATCTACGCACTGCTCCTTGCTGCCGTCACTCTGCTCGCTGTTGTGTTCCTGGTCCGTTCGCCCCTTGGTCTGCGACTTGTCGCTCTGCGCGACAACGAGCAGGGTGCTGCAAGTCTGGGCGTGCGTCGCGTTCGCACCCTGATTCCGGTCTGGGCGCTCAGCGGTTTGCTGGCCGGTCTGATGGGTTCGCTCACGGCCATCCAGGCGGGTTCCATCACCGTGGATGCCATGTTTGCCATCCAGTTCAGCTTGGACGCAGCCATCGTCTGTGTCATCGGTGGATTGGGAACGATTAGCGGACCCATCTACGGAGCCATCTTCGTCTTCTACCTGCGCTTCGCAACGGCTCAGTACTCCAGCTGGGCATACATCGCGGTTGCCGTCGTCGTGATTGTGGTCGTTCGCTTCTTCCCCGAGGGAATCTCTGGCCTTCTCGCTCGAGCCGCTCGCCTCCTCGGAATCAAGAGTAAGGTGATTGACTCGCCCCTGGCTCTCTCGAAGGAGAAGTAGCCATGGCTGAGCGCGCACCTGAAGCGATTGCCGTTGTCACGATCTCGGGACCGGAGCGAAACCTCCTGAACCCTGATGTCATGGCGAAGGTTGAAGCCGACTTGCTAGCGGCTGATGCCAACCCAGACGTTGCCGCCATCTTGCTGACCGGTGAGGGCGATGATTTCTGCGGCGGCCTCGACCTCGCTGGCATTCGGGCCGGCGGGGACCCCCTGGAATACGCCGCTTCGCTGGCAAAGCTTCTCAAGGTGTTCCCCAAGCTGCACAAGCCGATTGCGGCTGCTGTTAACGGAGATGCCGTGGCCTCGGGCTCCTCAATCGCTGCAGCCTGTGACTACGCGGTCATCGTCCCCGACGCTCTGATCGGCTCATACGAAGTAGCTGTTGGCGTGTGGCCCATGGTTGCTCAGGTTCCTCTTATTCACCGCATCGGCACCAAGCGTGCGATGGAAAACATCGGCAGTGGCAACCCCTTCACTGCTCAGCGCGCCTGGGAGGTGGGACTGGTGAACGCGATTGCGAAGCCGGCCGACCTCATCGAGGCAACACGAGCTTGGCTCATCGAAGCTACCCGCGGCGGGGCAGCTAACGCTGGTCGAGGCTCCTTCTACGAGTTGGCAGAGCTCAGTTATGACGACGCTCTTGATGCAGCCTTGGAAAAATTCGCCGCCCAATTCAGGTAGGCGATCATGGCACTCATTCGACTCGCTGAGATCGACGAACTCGAGGGCACTCCTCGCGAGGTAGCCGAATCCGGCCAGGCCCAGTACGGCCAGCTGCTCAACACGTGGCGCGCCATCATGAACAAGCCCGAGCTCTTCGGTGCGTATCTGCCGTTCCTGCGACAGGTTGCCGGCCCGGGCACGCTCGACGCTGGAATCAAGGATCTCTCAGCACTCTATGTGGGCTTCTTGAACCACTGCCAGTACACCGCGAGCCACCGATCCACCTCGGGTTTCAAGAATGGCCTGACCGCCGAACAGATGCTCGCGGCTGTCGAGGAAGACTGGGGTGGCTTCGACGAGCGCACCCGTATTGCCCTCGAGTACACCAAAGAGCTCACGCTCAACCCGCAGAACGTCACTTACGCTGATGCGCCACAGGCCGTCAGCACCGAAACTCTCGCGAATCTCAAGAACGCCTTCAACGACGTTGAGATTCTCGAACTGACCATGTCCATCTCGGTATGGAACGCGCTGTCGCGTTTTCACCGCGTGATGGGCTTTGAGAACGATATGCCCGAAGCACCCGAAGGAGTAAACCCACAATGAGCATCCCTACCCGTGGAACCATGACTGTCGACTGGGAACAGCGAGTCGACATGGATCGCCTTCGCGAGGAGCGCCTGGCCAAGCTGCGCGCGCAGCTCGAGAAGTCTGACCTCGGCGCGCTTCTTGCGTTCGACTTCGGAAACATTCGCTACATGACCGGCACCCACATCGGTACCTGGGCCATGGACAAGCTCATTCGTTTCGCGCTCATCACGCGAAACAGCGACCCGATTATTTGGGACTTCGGTTCGGCCGCCAAGCACCACACCTTGCTGGCTCCCTGGCTGGGTCAGACCCACATGCACAGCGACGCAGACCCCCACGCTCCGCACCACGATGCGGTTAAGCCTCGTGCCGAGCACGGTTCGCGCGCCGGCATCTCGACCCTGCGTGGCGCATTCCCTCCCTCGGCCGGAATCGCTGAGGGCGTTGCCGCCAAGATCAAGCGCGAGCTCGAGAAGTTTGGTGTTGCCAACGAGCCCCTCGGTGTTGACGTGCTCGAGCTGCCCATCCTGTTTGCTCTCCAGGCAGAAGGCATCGCTGTCGTTGACGGCCAGCAGACCTTCCTTGAGGCTCGTCGCACCAAGACCACCGACGAAATTACGTTGCTCACCACCGCTGCCTCAATGGTGGACGCTGCCTACGAGAACCTCTACGAGTTCCTGAAGCCCGGCGTGCGCGAGAACGAGACCGTCGGCCTGGTCGCCAAGACGCTCTACGACCTTGGTTCGGAGTACGTCGAGGGCGTCAACGCCATCTCGGGTGAGCGCTGCTCGCCGCACCCGCACGTGTTCTCTGACCGCCTGATTCGCCCCGGCGACCCGGCGTTCTTCGACATCCTGCACAGCTTCAACGGTTACCGAACCTGCTACTACCGCACCTTCGCCGTTGGATCGGCAAGCCCGGCTCAGGTTGACGCGTACAAGAAGGCTCGCGAGTACATGGACCTGGCCATCGCGCTGGTCAAGCCCGGTGCCACCACCGCAGACATCTGTGAGGTGTGGCCCAAGGCTGAAGAGTTCGGATTCCCCGACGAAGAAGCCGCCTTTGCCCTGCAGTACGGACACGGCGTTGGTCTGTCGATCTGGGAGAAGCCGATCTTCTCCCGTCTCACCTCGTTCGACCACCCTGAAGTCCTCGAAGAGGGAATGGTGTTCGCGCTCGAAACCTACTGGCCGTCATCCGACGGTATCGGTGCCGCTCGCATCGAGGAGGAGGTCGTTGTGACCGCCACCGGTTGCGAGGTCATCACCAAGTTCCCGGCAGAAACCCTGATGGTTGCCGGCGGACAGCGCTACTACTCGGTCGAAGGACCGCTGAGCAACATCCGTGACTCGCAGTCGCACCTCAACACCAAAGAGGGCCGCGGCGAGGTCAAGGGCGCCAAGCACTAGCCCTGTCGGCTAAACATTTGAGGTCATCGGCTACGCGCCGGTGACCTCAAACACTTCGGGGTGCTTTTCGAGTTCGCGCCGGGTGCGCTGGATGTGCCCGGTGAGAGTGCGCTCGGCATCCTCGATATCGCCACGGCTGATGGCGTCAACGAGCAGTCGGTGTTCGAGGTGGGTGACATCAAGGCTGGTTCCGCGCACGAGTTCTGAGTAGGCGCGACGGTAGTGCTGGGTCGTGTTCCACAGGCGGTGGATGATGTCGGCGAGCGTTCCGTTGGGTGCACCTGAATAGGTGAGCAGGTGGAACTCGCGGTCGAACTTCATGAAGGTGACCACATCGGTCGCCGACTCCATCGCCGCCGTGAGCTCTCGCAGCCGCTCGATGGTGGCGGGGCTGAGGTTGGGCAGGCTCTCGCTCAGAAGGAGCGGCTCGATGCGCTCGCGAATCAAGTACTGCTCAATGCACTCCGACTGGCTCAGGCTCGACACCCACGCGCCAGTGTTCGACACCATCGTGACGAGGCCGTCGGTCACCAGGATGCGCAACGCTTCGCGGACCGGAATGCGGCTTGCCCCGAACTCATCGGCTAGTTCTTCCTGACGAATGCGCTCGCCCGGAACCATGGCCCCCGAGAGAATCTGCTCACGCAGGGCGTCAGCGATGCGGGTGCTGACGACGGTGTTTTGCGCGGGCATGGTGATCGATTCCGGTTGGGTGACGGGTTACTGGGCAGGGTGAGCGGGATGCCACAAGAGTACCGGGGCTGTGGCCTCGTATGCCTTGCCCTGGGGGTAGCTGACCAGCTCAAACTGCATGCCCCACGGGCTCAAGAAGTAAACCCAACGCTGACCGGCCGAGGCGGCCGAGCTGGAAGTGGGCTCACCCAAAATGCGGATGCCCTTGCCGCGCAGGTAATCCACGGCAGCATCGAGGTCGTCGACGTAGAAGGCGATGTGGTGGCCGCCGACGTCACTGTTCTTGGGTGGAAGCTTGCCCTGGTGGGGTGCTTCGTATTCGAACACCTCGAAGTTTGGGCCAAAGTGGCAACGATAAAAGCGCAGGCGCTTGATCACGCTTCGGGGGTCAACGTTGAGGTGCTCGGCGAACCAGTCGTCTTCGCGCACCCAGGGCCCCAGCTCGTAGACGAACTCGCAGCCGATGGTGTTCACAAAGAAGTCGTGTGCCTCATCCATGTCGGGAACGGTGAAGCCAATGTGCTCGGCTCCACGAAGTCCGGGAATGCCACTCATGTCAGATCCAATCGCTTGTTGTATCCATTATTGAGGTCAAATAGCGAATAATCCAGATAATTTCGGAAAAAAGACTTGCGATTGGATACATTTTGCCTTTACGCTGGACTCACACGTCGCAACAGTGCTGACAAAGGAGTACACAAGTGCCA
>CAZPVE010000024.1:0-10113 GCA_964589925.1 uncultured Aurantimicrobium sp.
ATGCCGTTCTTCCTTTTCCTGCTGCAGGTCGCGCTGGTTTACTACGCCGTGCTGTGGATCGTGCTCACGATCGACACACTGCGGCTTGTTCGCATCGTGAAGACCGGACCGCGTGCCCGCTGGTGGCTGCCGTCAATTGCGCTCGTGACTGTCGGAGTGGTGGCCGGCGGATCGCTCTACGCGACGGGCCTTGTGGGTGGAGTTAGCGGGCTCGTGTCCGCCATCGGTGTTGCCGGCCCTCCGGTCGAGCCCGTCGATGGTCGCTACAACTTCCTGGTCCTGGGCGTCGACACCGACCCGCAGCGCGTCAAAGAGGCCATGGGCGCCCGCCCCGACACCATGCAGGTGATCAGCGTGGATGCCAACACTGGACGTGTTCTGTCGTTCGGTTTCCCGCGAGACATGCACAACATCCCTTTCCCCGCCAGCTCTCCCATGCACAAGCTCTACCCCGATGGATACACCGAGTCTTCCGCGGATTATTGCGGTGAATGGGCCTGCCTCAACACCGTCTATGTCGACGCAGAAGAAAATCACGCGAGCCTCTATCCGAAAGCTAAAGAACAAAACGTTTCGCCCGGCATCTTCGCAATGATGGACGCTGCCGAGGGCATGACCGGACTGAAGATGCAGTTCTATGCGGTTGTCGACATGACCGGGCTGCAGAATCTGATTGACGCACTCGGGGGCGTAGATATCAACGTTCCGGAACGAGTCGCCATCGCCAACATGGGGGTGCCGGATTCCGAAGTCAAGTACTGGATCAACGCCGGACAACAGCACCTAGATGGCTTCCATGCGCTGTGGTTTGCCCGCTCGCGTCACGCAGCCAGCGGCGACTATGACCGCATGAACCGCCAGCAGCTCTTGATGCAGGCGCTGCAGAAGCAGATGAATCCGTTCAATGTTCTCTCGAAGTTCCAGGAAATTTCTAAAGCCGGCGGACAAGTGCTGAGTACCAATATTCCCCAGCCCATGTTCGGCTCCCTTGCAGACCTGGCGATGAAGGCTCGAACCGCGGGCTACTCAGGCTTCTCCTTCTCGCCGGTCAGCCCTCAGTACAAAATTGACCCGCATGATCCCGACTACGCCAAGATCCAGGCGTTCATCAACTCCAAGATTCATCCGCCCAGCCCCGCCGCAAACTAGCGCCAGGTCACGGCGTGATGGTTGAGCCCGACAACAGGGCTACGTCAGACGCGGATCAATGGGAATCAGCTGAGGATGCTCATTGAGGGTGTCGGGAAGTTTTGTAGCCACCGTGGCAATCACCAAAAGTGCCCAGCCACCCTCGACGAGCATTCTGCTCTCCATAAGGCTCTGTGCGTAGAGGCTGGCGAGGATAAAAAGCGGAAGCATGTGCATCGCGACGAACGGGCGATCGGTGCGAAGATCCCACCGGGGCCGGTCGACAGCCCGGAACCAAGCGCGCCACAGGGCGGTCAGGAGCAGCACGACAAAGAAGAGGGCGCCAATTGCCCCAAGCTGCATCGCAACATCGAGGACCGCGTTATGCGCTTGAAGGTAGGTGACGCCATCCCGAACAACCAATCGGTCGAAAGGTTTGACCCACGGAGCCCAGTAGCTGATCCACCCCCAGCCGAACACGGGACGTTTCTCCCACATTCGGTACACCAAGAACCAGATGTCTGAGCGTCCGGTGAAGTCGAGGCTTCTTCCGAGGGCAACCGAAATGTAGTTTCCGAAGATCCGCTCGACGAGTGCGATGAACGCAACAAACCCAAACGCACTCCAGTAGACGAGGGCATGTCGCCCATCGCCTCGACGGCGAGCCCAAAGAGCAAATCCTGCACAGATGGCTACGAGGATGAGAGCAAAAACGACAGTCATCGATTGGGTCAGAATCATGAGACCGGCCGACAGGCCGATCCAGAACCAGCCCCAGGTTTTCCAGATTAAGCGGTCGGCTAGCTCGATGCTGAACACGATGATTCCGAGAATGCAGACGAAGCCCAACAGATTTCGGTTTCCCATAATGCCCTGGATGGGTCCACCGGTGAACAGTGCGGCATTCGTCCAGTTGAACTCGTGGGGAAGGTGGCCCTTGAAGGGGTACATCCACAGCGGCAGGATGGGGTCGCGACGAATCATCCCGATGAGGACTTCGAACAGGAGTGATGTGCCGAGAAGCCATCGCAGCGCGAGGCTGAGTGCGCGAACGAAGCGCGACCAGGGCATGAGGTAAGCCAGTCCGAAAGCAACGATGGTGGTTCCAAAGAGGGCGACCAGCGCAATGGCTGTTGCCCCTTGGTAGAAGGACCAGATGAGAGAGAAGGTTGCCCAGGCGAGGAATACGACGAGCGTGATGGGGAATCCCCGGTGGCGAAAACTCTTGCGTCCCCGAATCAAGAGCACAGCCCAGGCCACGACGGTCATTGCTGCCATCACAAGAAAGGCAGGCCATCCCATGAGGTTTCGCCAAAAGTCTCCGGCAAGCAGGGTGAACAGCGTAAACACGGCAAACGCCATGAACGCTGATCGGGCTCGCTGAGACTGCATATCTTCAGGCTAGACGAATGCCGCGTGCCCAGTGATGGAGCGACCGATGATGAGGGTATTCATTTCTCTGGTTCCCTCGTAGCTGTAGAGCGCCTCCGTGTCAGCAAAGAAGCGAGCCACGTCATAGTCCAGGACGATGCCGTTGCCCCCGAGAATTTCACGGCACCAGGCCACGGTCTCGCGCGCTTTGCTCGTGGCAAACGCTTTAGCCATGGCGGCGTGCTCATCGTTCTGGATGCCGTCATCGAACATGACCGCGGCCTCTTTGACCAGAGCAAGCGATGCCGTGATGTTCGAGAGACTTTTTACCAGGAGGTCTTGAACGAGCTGGTGCGAGGCGATGGGTTTTCCGAACTGCTCGCGTTCCTTGGCGTAAGCGAGCGCGGCCTCGTAGGCACCAATCGAGACGCCGACGGCTTCCCAGGCCACCTCGGTGCGAGTGTTGCGAAGGACTCGTGCCGTGTCAGCGAATGAGTGGGCATTCGCAAGGCGATTCTCTTCGGGGACCTCGACATCCCGCAGGGTGATGTGGCCGTTCTGCACGATGCGCAACGAAACTTTGCCCTCAATCTTTTCCACCGAGAAACCGGGGGAATCATTGGCTACGATGAATCCCTTGACCTGGCCGTCGCTCACATCTTTGGCCCAAATCACGGTGATGTCGCCGAATGTCGAGTTGCCAATCCAGCGCTTCTCGCCGTTGAGTACCCACGTGTCACCTCGACGCTCTGCTGTGGTTCGAAGTCCCCGTGCCGAATCTGAGCCAGAGAGGGGTTCGGTCAAGCCGAACGAGCCGATGACCTCGCCGCTGGCCAGGCGAGGCAGCCAGGTGGCTCGCTGCTCGGGCGATCCGCACTCACCGATGGAGCCGATGGCAAGACCATTTTGCACCCCGACGTAGGTGGCGACAGATGCATCGACCCGGCCGAGTTCGAGTGCAACCCAGCCGCGGAACACGGCCGAGTTTTGGAACGGCCAGGTCTCCTCGTACGACATGCCAATGACGCCGGCTTTGCTCAGACCTGCGACGATGTCCCGAGGAAAGGTCGCGTCTTCCCAGTGCTTGCTCAGAACGGGCTTGACGTCGCGTTCCAGGTACTCCCGCAGGTTTGCCAAGAAGGTCTTCTCGTGGTCGGGCAAGGTTCGCGAGATCGCGAAGAAGTCGGATTCGAGCGGGGTGAATGTCACGTCAAAGCTCCTTTGTCGGTGATGCGTCACTCAGGGTGAGGACCCCACGAGGGCGGTAGGTACATCCAAACACAGGTTGGCTGAATGCCGCATTGGAACAGAAAGTAGTGACCTTCGGCTGGTTTACGGCCCCTGGCCGGCATGCCTTGCTAGCGTGAACACGTGCTGTTGCCCTTGTCGAATACGCCTCGCGATTATGCCTGGGGGTCAACGACGGCGATTGCCGGACTAAGGGGAGTGGCGCCGAGCGGTGAGCCCGAGGCCGAGCTCTGGCTCGGGGCGCATTCCTCGTCGCCCGCTCTGGTTGACGATGGCGGGCCCGTGCCCCTGGACGAGTGGATTGCGGCGGATCCCGCTCGCGCCCTCACAGGTGCCTCGAAGTTGCCGTTCTTGCTCAAGATTTTGGCGGCCGAAAGGCCTCTCTCCCTGCAGGCCCACCCCTCACGCGAGCAGGCTCGGGCAGGCTTTGCTCGCGAAAACACTGCCGGTATCCCGGTCGATTCCCCCTCGCGCAACTATCGAGACGACGAGCACAAGCCCGAACTCATCGTTGCGCTGAGCGACGAATTCATTGCACTCTCGGGGTTCCGTCCCCTCGACCGGACGTTGCACGACCTCCAGGCGATTGTTGATGCCGTCGGCGGCTGTCCCAGCGCCGAGGCGTTCATTGAGGATGTTGGCTCTCGCGCTTTCGGGGGTGCACCCCTGGCCCTGCGCTGGGCGGTCGAGGTTCTGCTCACCGGTGGTGTCAACGTCGCCGAGATCGTGGTTGAGCTGACCCGAGCATCTGACGACCCGCGCGCTCTCACCGTTGCACCCGAAACAACCCGGACTCTCCGAACGCTCTCCGCGGAGTATCCCGGCGACCCCGGTGTGGTGATCGGTGCGTTCCTCAACAGAGTGGTTCTTGACCGGGGTGAGGCCCTGTTCTTGCCCGCCGGTAATGTCCACGCCTACCTGAGTGGGCTCGGTGTTGAACTGATGAGCGCAAGCGACAACGTGTTGCGCGGTGGCCTGACCACCAAGCACGTGGATGTGCGGGAACTCTTGGCAATCGCCGATTTTGAACCGCTTGTGAATCCTCGCCTCAACGCCTCGGCCGTGAACCCTTCGCTCGACGTTTTTTCGACGCCGGTGGACGATTTTGTGCTCTATCGCTACCGGGGTGTTGCCGCCAGTGAGGTGCCCGTGAACGTCGCCGCGATCGCGATTGCGACCGCGGGCGAGGCCACGGTGATGGGTAAGCAGGGCAGCCTTCGCCTGAAGCAAGGAGAGGCCTGCTTCATTACCGGGGACGAAGCGGCCGTGCATATTTGGGGCGAAGGCGAGGCATTCCTCGCGACGAGTCGGGGTTAACCCTCACTGCGATCAATAACCTTCAGGTGGGGGTCGAAACTGTGTGAAGTTCGACTTGACGCCGGGGGAATGACAACGGTGTAATTAGGTAACCACGCCACGAGCGCGTGTCCACTAGACGAGGCAAATACTTCATGGCATCCGCTTACACCACCTCTGTACCTGAGAACTGGTTCGTTGACCCCGTGCGCCTCGGCGTTCCCGGCGTTCGCCCCACCACCGTCAACGACGACGACTCGCAGCTTTCGTGGCAGGCCGACGCGTTGTGCGCTCAGACCGACCCCGAGTCGTTCTTCCCAGAAAAGGGTGGATCTACCCGCGAAGCCAAGAAGATTTGTTCCTCGTGTGAGGTTCGCGGCGAGTGCCTGGAATATGCGCTGTCCAACGATGAGCGCTTCGGCATTTGGGGTGGCCTCAGCGAGCGTGAGCGTCGCAAGCTCCGTCGCCGCGCCTAAACACAGCCTTTTCGGCGGCGAAACCTCGCCACGCCTGCCCACCTAGACGGTGCCGATAGTCCCCGCTTTTAGGCTGGCACAGTCATGGAGCCGAGAGTTGTCGCGATTGTTGTTGCCCGCGAGGGTGGGGAGCAACTGTCTCGAACCCTGCGAGCTCTCAGCGCGCAAACACGGCGACCAGATTCCGTTCTTGTTGTTGACAATTCCGGTAAGTCGGTCGTCGCCGCCAATCTGACCGACTTTGCCGCGGAGCTTGTTGAACTCCCTCACCGAGAAGACCTCGGCCGCGCCATTGCCGCTGCTGTCGATGACATCTCTGAAGGCTTGGCTGACAGCTCCCTGTGGCTCCTGAATCAAGACAGTGATCCGGATTCTGCCGCGCTCGAACGCTTGATCGGCGCTCTTGAGGTATCCCCGTCGGTCGCGGTCGTGGGCCCGAAGCAGATGTTCACCGAACGCAAAGACTACATTCGCGAGTTTGGTTTGACGGTTACCCGATGGGGCCGGACTGTATCGCTGGTGACTGATGAGCTTGACCAGGCGCAGCATGACAACCTCAGCGACGTCATGGCTGTTGGCGCCAACGGCATGCTCGTGCGCGAGCAGGTCTGGCGCAGTCTTGGCGGCTTTGATCCGGGACTGGGCACTGCGGATGATGCACTTGACTTCTGCATGCGCGCCCGCTTGGCCGGTCACCGTGTAGCCGTCGTTCCTACCGCACGGGTCCGAACGCCCGATGACAGTGCTGGGGAGGGGCAGGAGCGTCAGGCAGCCCGTGCAGCGGCACGGCGCGGTCGACAGGTCAGGGCGGCGCAGCTTTACCGACGATTGACCTACGCACGCGGTCTCGGACTCCTCTGGCATTGGCTGGGTTTGCTCCCCAATGCTGTGGTTCGCATCGCCGGCCTTCTCCTGGGCAAGCGGCCCACGATGGTGCTAGGTGAAATTGGTGCCTCGTTCCAGGTCATGTTTGATGGTGTGTCCATCGGCCGATCTCGACGCAACCTTCGACGGATTCGGACGATGCCTTTTGGCAGCCTTGAACCGCTCAAGCTCAGCTTTGCTGAGGTGCGTCGTCGCAACGCTCTCGAACGCGAGGCTCTGCGCATTCGGGCCCATGGCCACCACCGCCCGGTCTACTTCTTTGCTTCGGGTGGAGCATGGGTGACCCTCGCGCTTCTGCTGGTTTCTATTCTCTTTATGGCGCCGCTCATCGGCTCAACGGCGATTGGCGGCGGCGCTCTCCTTCCGCTGTCGAACACCCTGGGCGAGCTCTGGGCCCAAGTTGGGTATGGGTGGCGCGCTGGCGCACTCGATCTCGCTGCCCCGGCTGATCCTTTTGCATTCGTCACCGCCACCCTCGGCACCCTCACCTGGTGGAGTCCGAGCTTTGCACTGGTGCTGCTCTGGTTCCTCGCCATTCCTCTGGCGGGTCTCGGCGCATGGATGTTCGCAACGCGGTTGACCGAGCGCCCTGTCATTCGTGCATTCGTCGGGCTTGGCTACGGGTTAGCCCCGACTCTTCTGTTGGCGCTTTCCGACGGACGACCAGCAGCCGTGCTCACCCACATCTTGTTGCCCTGGCTCTGCTTCAGTGCGCTCAAAGCAGTGCGTTCGTGGTCAGCCTCGGCCACCTGCGCCCTGTTGTTTGCCGCGGTTGTCGCCTGCACGCCTTCTCTTGCTCCTGTCCTCGTCTTGTTGTGGCTCGGAGCAGTGGCACTTACCGGGCGCTATGTGTCTCGTTTCTTGGCGATTCCCGTGCCCGCCCTTGTGCTCTTCGCCCCGCTCGTTGTGTGGCAGATCCTGCGCGGCAATCCCCTCGGTCTTCTTGCGGACCCGGGCGCAGCCGCCTCTGCAGTTGCTGCTACACGCTGGCAGATGGCCCTCGGTTTTCCCGTCAGCGGCTTGGGCGGGTGGCTCGACCTGTCGGGCATCGGGCCGGCCACGCTCAATTCGGTCGTTTCCGTTATCGTCGTTGTGCTTGTCGGGGTTCTGGTCGCTCTCGCCGTAGCAGGCCTTTTCTCCCCGACACCGATTCGAGCTCAGCTTGCCTTGCTCGTCGGGCTCCTGGGTTTGGCTAGTGCCGTGGCTTCGAGCCTGTTTAGCGTGTCCTTTGAGGGATCCATCCCCGTCATCATTTGGCCCGGGTCGGCCATCAGTGTGATGTGGCTCGCGCTTCTGGTTGCCGGGGCAGCCGGAATTTCGGTGCTTCGACGATTCGCTCTTTATCCAGCAGTGGCGGGTATCACCGCGGCTGTCATCCTGGCATTGCCGATGGGAATCGGGCTGGTTCGGGGCGTTGCCCTGGTGCAGCCCTCAAACGGCGAGACGCTTCCCGCGTACGTGGTTGCTCGCGCCGACATCGACAAGCAAATGGGCACGCTCATTCTGACGCCGCAACCCGATGGTGGAATGGGCGCAAGTCTCGAACGCGGGCATGGTGCCACGCTCGACAACACCTCCACGGCGCTCACGACAGCGCGCACAGTGGATGCGACCGCCCTCAAGCTGGCCACACTTACCGCCAATCTCTCTTCGCTCAGTGCGAATGACTCGAGCAAGCAACTGCGCTCATACGGCATCGGGTCAATCCTTCTGGCGCCTGCGCAGGTTACTCCCGCTGGGGTGACCACGCAGGCGGCCACCGAAACGGCCGCTCGGGCCATGGTTGCTTTCGACGCAAACCCGGCTTTGGAGTCGGTGGGAAAGACTGATGTTGGCCTGCTCTGGCGGTTTGCGCATCCGGACACTCGAGCGAGCGCCGCGCTGACGAGCCCGGCGGGTGTTCAACCGTTGCGCGGGATCGTGCTTGGCCTCCAGCTGCTTGCGCTCATCATGACCTTGCTGCTGGCTATCCCCACCGGTATTCCCCAGCCGGACATTCGACCGCGTCGCAACATTGACGGCCTGGTGAACGAGCCCATCGCGTTTGAGCCCACGGACCTGCTGGCAGGTGATGACGATGAAGAAATCTAACGTCTTGCGCACCACTCTCGTAAGCCTTGCCGGCGTGGGTGGAGCGGGGATCGCGGCGCTGGCGATTGCCGCCGTGTGTCTCATCCCGGTGCCTTCGGTTACCCTCAAGGCCGCTTCGGTAGCCGTTACGCCAGATGCCGCGATGACCTCGCGCACGTGCCCGGGAGGGTTGCTCGACGTCGTCGGAAGTGCGACCGACGCCACCACATTCCGAGGCTTTGCCGCCCCGACCATCGCGAGCGATGTCAGCAACAGCACGATCACCTCAACTCCGCTCAGTGCGCCGGACAACGCATCCGGAAACGCTGCATTTGGGCCCCTGACGCTGAGCGCTCCGCCGTCGTCGAGCACGGCACCGGCCCTGATCGCCGGCGCCCAGACCCAATCGGCCGCGGCTGAAACCCTCGCAGGTCTCGCCAGCGCCGCCTGTGGCGAGGGCTCAACCGACCAGTGGCTTGTCGGCGGTTCCACCGAGGTCGGCCGCACGACACTGCTCTTGCTTTCCAATGCCCTAGAAGTAGATGCCACGGCATCCATTCAAATTTTCGGCGAGAAGGGGGCCATTGATGCTCCCGGCATGGCCGGTCTCACCATTAAGGCCCGCTCGCAGCGGATCATTTCTCTTGCCTCGTTTGCTCCGAACCTGGTTGCCCCGGTCGTTCACGTGACCACGTCGGGAGGCCAGGTGCTCGCGACGCTCCAACAGTCCGTGACGCGCGTTGTCACCGCCAGTGGAGTGGATTTTGTCGAGCCGGGAACGACTCCGGCACGTCAGCAGGTGATTCCAGGTGTTGCTCTCACGGGGATGGCGCGTCAAGACAGTGAGGGCGGCGTGGTCTCGAGTGACCTTGAACCCACCGTGCGTGTGCTCGTTCCGGGAGCCGTGGGTGCTGAAGTGACGGCAACCGTCATCCCGGCTCAAGGCAAACCCATCGTGATCAAGGCCAAAGCTGATCCGGCCTCGACTCTGCAGCTGCCGTTCACCGGAGTTCCCGATGGCATCTACACCGTCGTGGTGACCGCTGAGGTACCTATCGTGGCCGGCGTGCGCACGATCCAGGCCGCAGCCGATCAGCCTGCTCCTCTCGTGCCCGCTTCCACTCCACCTTCGGCGCCGGCAGCGGCAGCACAGGTCGGTGGCGACTTTGCCTGGATTGCCCCGGCGCTACCGCTTGGGGGTGACACCCTGCTGAGCGTTCCTGCTGGGCCAGCGCCCGTCCTCACGATTTTCAACGCTGGAGACCAACCGCGCGACGTCAAGATTCTCAAGGATGGCCAGGACTGGAAGACGGTCAATGTGCCTGCGGGGTCCAGCGCCATTCTGGCGGTGGATGAAAACGCGAAGCTCAAACTCACTGCGGCAGATGGCCTCTTCGCGTCGGTAACGTATCAAGCCGTCGGGCGCGGTGCGTCGTTCCCGGTGGCTCCCGCAAGTCGTCTGAGTTCAGCCCTCACGGTCTACCCCCGCTAACCGAGGTTTGGCACGGCTACTGGGCTATTCGGTGCCGTGCCCGTGGGGCCCAATTTCCCACGGCTCTTTGCCCAGGTATTCGGCAATGGCATGAATGACGGCGCCCTCGATGGCCATCTGGCGGTGCAGCTCGTCGTTGCGGTGCAA
>CAZPVE010000025.1:0-9705 GCA_964589925.1 uncultured Aurantimicrobium sp.
GCAGAATCGCCCTCGGGCCGGGTCTTGGTGTGCCGCGCGAACCACGCGGGCGCCATCGATGTCGAGGAGTTGGTGGTCGAGCATGTCGTCGCTGGCCAGGAACTCGCCCTCGCGGCGAACATAGTCGCGCAGGTCGAGCTTGGTCGATGAAAGCACAACACCCGCGCCGGTAATCGTCGAGACGCTGGCGATCGAGATGAATGCGCGACGCAGTCCGACTCGGATGAGCAGACCAAAAATTCGGGGGTAGTCACCGCTGTCCCAGCGCACGACCACGTCGGAGACGCGGCCGATCACTTCGCGGTCCTCAAAGCTGACCGGGCGACCGAGCAGGCCCGAAATGGAGATCAGGCTCGATGCCAACGACTTGCGAACCTCGTCAAAAACCGGAAGCTTCGGGGTGGCCCGCAACCTCGAGGGGGCTTTAGTCACGGTGGTCTTTTCAGCGCGCGCCATGGTCAGCTCCTCTCGGGTGGTCTAGTTCATAGGCAAGTGGTTTTCTCCACTACCAGCGTATTGCGTAGCCGAGCGTTTCAGGAGCGCATGAACGGGCGGTAAACCGCCCCCATCCCGAGCAGCTTTAGAACTTGGCGTCGATTTCGGCGATGAGCGCCTCCACCTTGCCGCGAATCTCGTCGCGGATGGGGCGAACTTCGTCAACGCCCTTGCCTGCGGGATCTTTGAGTGGCCAGTCGAGGTATTGCTTGCCGGGGAAGAACGGGCAGGCGTCGCCGCATCCCATGGTGATCACGTAGTCGGAGTCCTGAACTGACTCGGTGGTGAGCACCTTGGGTGTCGAGTTGGCGATGTCGATGCCCTCTTCGGCCATTGCAGCGATGGCCGAGGGGTTCACCTGGTCTTTGGGTTCCGTGCCGGCAGAGAGCACCTGGATGCGGTCCCCGGCGAGTGCCTGCAGGTAGCCGGCGGCCATTTGCGAGCGGCCCGCATTGTGCACGCAGACGAATAGAACGGTGGCTTTTTTGTCGGACACGGTTTTCTCCTAGCTGGTTTCTTGGGTTGTGAGAGCGCGAACCAGGAGGAGCCCCAGGAGGGCTCCCACGACCTGCGCCGCAATATAGGGCACTACCGAGCCGGGCTCGATTCCTGCAAACGTATCGGTGAACATGCGCCCGATGGTGACCGCCGGGTTGGCGAACGAGGTGGACGAGGTAAAGAAGTAAGCCGAGCCGATCCACGCGGCGACAGCAACGGGGATGAACTGGCCCTGGTTGCGTTGAGAAAGAATTCCGATCACCAGGATCAGCCCCGCAGTGGCGATGACCTCACCAGCCAGCATGCCGGGGCTGACGCGAACATGCCCTGAAATTTGCATGGCCGGCTGGTCGAACATGACATTTGCCGTGATGGCGCCCACGATTGCCCCGAGAATTTGACCAACGATGTAGACGAACGCTTCTGGGGCTTTTTGCTTGCGGGAGACGAGTTGCACCAACGAGACAGCAGGGTTGAAGTGCGCACCGCTTATCGGACTGAGAGTGAAGATCAGCAAAGCGAGAGCAAAGACGGTGGAGAAAGCGTTGATGATGAGGGCAACGCCCGCGTCGTGCGAGAGGTTAGTGCCCATAATTCCTGACCCAACGACAACGCAGACGAGCAGGGCCGTGCCCGTGAACTCCGTGATGACGCGTGGAAAAAGTCGTTGCATGGTGTCTCTCGCCTAGAGGCCGTTATTTTGACGGTAAACGTGAACAACCGCGTTCGCGTGACCGTGACCCATGCCGTGGGTGTCTTTCAGGTAGGCCACCTGGTCCATGTGTTTGGCGTCACGCACGTTGTCGAGCTGGGCAAACCAGTGGTCGATGGGCTGTCCATACGTCTTCTCGATTGACGGGAAGTACGAGGCGGGGCCCTTTACTTTTTCTTCAGCCATAACACCAGCCTACGGCGCGAGCGTTACAGAGTTCCAGCGCTGATGCCGGCGAGAACTTCGGATGCGCGTTCGCGCAGTTCGGGCAGGTCACTCAGGCGCTTCAGTCCGTTGATCTGCTGAAACATCCGGTGGTTCTTGGCGAAGGTTTCGTGGTGGCGATCGAGGAAGTCCCAGTACAGAGTGGTGAACGGGCAGGCGTCGTCGCCCACACGCTTCTTCGGGTCGAACCGGCATCCCGTGCAGTGTTCGGTCATGCGGTTCAGATACGCACCGCCGGCGGCATAGGGCTTGGTCATGAGCAGCCCGGCATCGGCGTGAGTGGCCATGCCGATGATGTTCGGCACCATGACCCACTCGGCCGCGTCAATGAATTGCTCGCGCATCCAGTCGAGAAATTCTTGCGGGTTTGTGCCCGTGATGAGGGCCAGGTTGCTGAGCACCATCAAGCGCGGGATGTGGTGAACCCATGCCCGCTTCTCGACGTCCGAGACCACTGCGCGCACGCAGTTCATCTCCGTCTTGCTCGAATCGGCAAAGAGCGGGGGGAGCGCTCGCGTGGCGTTCAACCCGTTGAGGTTTCGGTAATCGGGTCCGAGAAACCAGTACATGCCGTTGATGTATTCGCGCCAGCCGATGATCTGACGCACGAAAGCCTCGACCGACTCGATTGGGGCCTGGCCCTGGCGGTACGCGGCCAGTGCGGCTTCGACCACCTCCCGCGCGTGCAGGAGGCCTACGTTCAGGTACGGGCTGAGCAGCGAGTGGTGAAGTGCCCACTCGTCTTTCGCGATGGCATCTTCATAAGGGCCGAACCCGGCCAGGTGGTTTTCAATGAAGTAGTCGAGCTGCCGGAGTGCACCGGCCCGCGTCGTCGCCCACGTGGTGGTCGCGGTGTGGCCAAGCTGCTGTTCGACCTCGTGGTCCATCTCGTCTCGCTCGTGCTCAAGGTGCGCCGGCCAGGTGTAGTTCTTGGGCGGAGGCAGGCGGTTGTCAGCATCGAAGTTCCAGCGGCCGCCCTCGGGCTTGCCGCCGTCGACGAGGATGCCCAACCGCAGCCGCTGGGCCCGATAGAAGTTCTCCATGACATACGACTTCTGGGCACCGGCCCACAATCCGAAGTCACGCCGGGAGGTGAGAAAGAAGTCGTTCTCCACGAAGCTGACGCCGTGCTCGGCAAGGGCCGCGGATTGCCCGAACGACGACGGCTCGGCTGAGACGATCGGAAGCGCGCCAAATTCCGCGGTTACCTGGGTGAGGCCATCCAGCGTCGTGGGGGCCTGAACATAGCGAACGGTGAAGCCGCGCTCGCGGGCTTCTGCGGCGAAGTGGCGAGCGGCCGACACCAGAAAGGAGAGGCGCTCGAGGTGCCAGGGGCGACCGGTGAGCATCCGTTGACTCTCGACCAGCACGATGACATCGCTGCCGGGGTCGGCCTGGGCCATTACGCCGTGCGTGAAGCTGAGGTGGTCGAACGCGACAAAGAGAATGCGCTGCACGCTCAACCTTTGCACTTTTGCGAGCAGTACTTCACGTTCTCCCAGTCGCGAGCCCACTTCTTGCGCCACTCAAAGGGCAAGCCGCAGCGCTCGCAGATTTTGGGGGCGAACCCGTTTTTGACTTGCGCTGTGCGAGGCATGAATTAACGATATATCGTTAACACATATCGATATATCGATATATCGATATATCGATAACGCATTCCGATACCTCTGGAGGTCCTCATGGCCGAGTCGTGGTTTACAAAGTCACCGAGTGAGTGGTTGAGCGCCGACACCTGGGAATCCCTCGACGACCTGCGCAACCAGTTCAAGCGCAACGTCGATATGCGCATGAAGCGCGGGGATGTACGAGCCGCCATCTTGCGTCTGCTTCTTGAGTCGCCCATGCACGGGTATCAAATCATCCACGAGATCTCGTCGCGTAGCGGCGGCGTCTGGAAGCCCTCCGCCGGTTCGGTCTACCCCGCGCTTCAACTCATGGTCGATGAAGGTCTCATCTCGGCACACGAAAACGAGGGTCGTCGCACCTACACGCTTACCGACGCTGGCCGTGAAGTTGCCGAGGCCGACTCAGCGTCGACCGCTCCGTGGGAAACCGGCAGTGATCGTCAGGGCGGCTTTGGGATCCCCACGGGCCCTCGCTCGGAGCTCGCGAAGGCAGGAATCAAGCTGGCCCGTGCGGCTGCAGAGGTTGCGCGTCGCGGGTCGAACGACAAGATTGCCGAGGCGACCAAGGTGATCGATGAGGCGACGGCGAAACTGATCGCCATGTTGCCCCACAATTAACGAGTGGGCCGACCCAACTCTGGAATTGCCAGCGAGCCACTGACCGCCCGACGGTCACGCGCCCGTTACCGCCGCATCCTGCGGTTCGCTGCCCGCGCCCTCGTGTCGCTCTGGTGGTTCGAGCTGGTTCTGCCCCGGTTTGGCCTGCGGTCGATCAGCAACCGCACCCGCACGCGACGCCTCACCCTGCTGGCACGTCGCTTTCACGGTCTCGCCCTCAACCTGAGCGGGCTCATGATCAAGCTCGGCCAGTTCATGTCGACCCGGTTGGATGTTCTTCCGCCGGTCATCACGAACGAGCTCATCGGCCTGCAAGACGAAGTGCCGGCCGTTCCGTTCGAGGCCATTCGTGCACTCGCCGAACGTGAGCTGGGTGTTCCGCTCGAGCGCGTGTTCGCGTCGGTCGACCCCGAGCCGCTGGCGGCCGCATCCTTGGGTCAAGTTCACCGGGCTGTGCTCGCGCCGAACGATGCCGACTTCATGGGCTTTGCCGACGTGGTCATCAAGATTCAACGCCCGGGTATCGACCAGATTGTTGAGGTTGACCTGCGCGCTCTGCGCCGGGTGGCTCAGTGGCTCAGTCGGATTCGCCTCGTCTACACGCGAGCTGACATGCCTCGCCTGATGGAAGAGTTCGCAACGACCTGCCTCGAAGAGATCGACTACCTCAACGAGGGGGCCAACGCCGAGCGCTTTGCTGCTAACTTCGCCGACAACCCGCGAGTGCGTGTGCCGCAGATGGTGTGGGAGCGCTCGACTCGTCGCGTGCTCACGCAAGAAGACGTCACCGACATCAAAATCACTGACATCGACGCTTTGCGTGCAGCGGGCATCAACCCGGCCGACGTGGCCGACGAATTCGCACGCGTGATGCTCGACCAGGTGCTGATGGATGGGTTCCTTCACGCCGACCCGCATCCAGGCAATGTATTCGTTCAGCCGTTGCCTGCTGACGACGGCAGTGCTGTTCCGAACTGGCGCCTGACGTTTATCGACTTTGGCATGATGGGGCAGGTGCCGGCCGGGCTTGCCAAGGCGCTGCGCTCCACCGTGATTGCTGCCGCCTCTCGCGATGGTGCCGGCATGATCGCGGGTATGCGCGACATCGGTGTGCTCATTCCTAACGCTGACACGGTTGAGCTCGAGCGCGCGTTCACGAAGGCTTTTGATCGCTTCGGTGGTCTGGGTTTTGCCGAGCTGCAAAAGATTGACCCGAGGGAATATCGCGCCTTCGCCGCCGAGTTCACCGACATCGTGCGGGCGCTGCCGTTCCAGTTCCCCGAGAACTTCTTGCTTGTTGTGCGGGCGCTCTCTCTTATCTCGGGCATGTGCAGTTCTTTGAATCCCGAGTTCAACATCTGGAACGCCGTTGAGCCTTACTCGGCCAAGCTCATCCGCGCAGAGAGTGGCAACTTTGCGCAGGCCTTCTTGTCGGATGCACTCTCTTCACTTCAGCTGGCACTCAAGCTACCCAAGCGCATCGACACCGTGGTGTCGCGGGCTGAGGCCGGGCAGCTCTCGGTGCGCTCACCTGAACTCGAGCGCCGCACGGCCGTACTCACGCGCGCTGTTCGCCGAGTGATCTCGGCTGTGCTGTTTGGGGTGCTTTTCATCGGTGGGCTCATCGTGATCGAGCGCAACGAGACGCTGGGCACCTGGATGCTCATCGTCTCTGCGGTGCCTCTCGTGCATGCGCTTTTTGCCGGGGTGTTTTACCGCCGGGGTCCGTTGCCCTAGCCCGGTCAAATTTCAGGACGCGTGGGTAGGGTTGAGCCATGTCGGGACTTGACGATATTCGCACTTATGAGGCCACGCTCAGCACCGACGAGCGTGCCCTCTGCGAGAGGTTGCGCGCGGTGATTTCTGCGACGCTGCCCGATGCTGTGGGCAAAGTGTGGCACCGGCATCCGGTTTGGTTTCTTGATGGCAACCCGGTCGTTGGCTATCACCGACTCAAGACCGGGGTGCGCGTTCTGTTTTGGAGCGGCCAGTCGTTCACGACCCAGGGGCTCACTCCTACCGGCACCTTCCAGGCCGCGGAGTTCTATCCGGGGTCGGTGGACGCGCTCGCCGCGCAACCGTTCGAGAAGTGGCTCGCTGAATCCCGCGAGATTCAGTGGGACTACAAAAACATCATGAAGAACAAAGGGCTCGTGAAGCTCACGTCGTTTTAGTTTCGGGGCCCTGGCAAGGTGCTCGATTCGAAGGGTGAGGTGATCCACAGTATGAAGACGATCGACAAGCTGAAGGAGTGGCTCTCGCGGGTGCCACGACCCATTCGCTGGGTTCTCGTGACCCTAATCGGATGCGCGTTCCTGATCTTGGGTCTCATCATGCTCGTCACGCCGGGCCCGGGCATCTTGTTTCTGTTCCTGGGTATTTCGGTGCTCGCCCTCG
Organism: uncultured Aurantimicrobium sp.; assembly: GCA_964589925.1. GTDB lineage: Bacteria > Actinomycetota > Actinomycetes > Actinomycetales > Microbacteriaceae > CAIOLM01. The sequence continues at coordinate 6,574 of CAZPVE010000025.1, forward strand.
AGATCGAGTTGGCGCGAGAGCTGCACAAGAAGGGCTTGCAGGGGCTCGAGAAGGTGCTGGCCGCGGCCAAAGCCAAGTTCTTCAGAAAGCGATAGGACGTCGCGCAATAAGAAAAGCCCCCAAAATGAGGGCTTTTGTCATTACGCGGAGAATAGTCCCCGCCGCGACCGGCAAAGCGATGCTTTGCTTGGCGGCGTGGGCCCAGTCCCTTGCGCGACGCGATGCGTCACCTTGAGCAAGGGGCCCAACGAACGAGTTCTCATCCCGCCGACTTATCAGCAACGAAAAAGGCGCCCCACGAAGGGGCGCCTTTTTCGTTGGCGGAGAATAGGGGATTCGAACCCCTGAGAGCTTTCACTCAACACGCTTTCCAAGCGTGCGCCATAGGCCACTAGGCGAATTCTCCAGTCGGCGCCGAAACGCACAACGCGTACGAGTTTACTGCCTCCGCCACGCGCCCGAATTCGCGGGTAGCCAGTTCGTAACCCTCAGGCAAACGACAAGCGACGATCAGCAACGCCCAAGCAAACCTTCGCGCAAGGCTCGGTGAACAGGGTGAGTTTTGGACGTTTCGCTTCAGGCGCGTTTTCTACCGTTAACTCCGTGAGTACAAAAGTTGCCGTTATCGGCCTGGGATACCTCGGAGCGACCACCGCCGTCGCCCTCGCACTCGTCGGCCACGACGTCATCGGAATCGACCCCGATCAGAACAAAGTGGATGCACTCCGCGCAGGCCGCGTCCCCTTCTTCGAACCCGGACTCGACGAAGCCCTCACCGAGGCCCTCGCGACCGGTCGTCTCGCGATCCAGACCGAGCACACCGCCACCAGCGACGACGCGGACATCTTCCTGCTCTGCGTAGGAACGCCCCAGTCGCGCACTGGAATGGGCGCGGACCTTCGCTACCTTGAGGCATCCATCGACGGACTCGCCCCACACCTGCGACCCGAATCGATCGTTGTTGGAAAGTCGACGGTTCCCGTCGGTACCGCAGAGGCCCTCAAGAAGCGTCTCTCCGCACTCGTTCCCTTCGAGCCCTACATGTCGTGGAACCCCGAGTTCCTGCGCGAAGGCACCGCCCTCAAAGACACCCTCACGCCTGACCGCATCGTGATTGGCGTCGACGAGCCACACAGTGAGGCCCTGCTGCGCAAGCTGTACCAGCCGATGGCCGACCTGAACATCCCGATCGTCAAGGTCGACAGCAAGACCGCTGAGCTGGTCAAGGTTGCTGCGAACTCGTTCCTGGCCACCAAGATTTCGTTCATCAACGCGATGGCAGAAATCTCGGAGCAGGTCGGCGCCGACGCCGTTCTTCTGGCCGAAGCCATCGGATACGACGAGCGCATCGGAAACAAGTTCTTGAAGACAGGAATCGGATTCGGCGGAGGCTGCCTCCCCAAAGACATCCGCGCCTTCCAGGCCTGCGCCACCGAGCTCGGTCTCGAGCAGTCCGTCTCGTTCCTCGCTCAGGTCGAAGACATCAACCTGCGTCGCCGCACCCGCGTCGTCGAGATTGCCCGCGAAGAGTTGGGCGACCTCACGAACCGCCGCGTGACCATGCTGGGTGCCGCATTCAAGCCCGAGACCGACGACATTCGAGACTCGCCCGCCATGGCCGTGGCCGAACTGCTCTGGGCTGCCGGGGCTGACGTGATCATCCACGACCCAAAGGCCGCCGACAACGTGCGCCGAATGTACCCGAACCTCAACGTGGCCGACAGCATTGACGAGGCCGTCGCCGGTGCCGAGCTCGTCGTCGTCGCCACCGAGTGGCGTGACTACGCAGCGGCAAACCCCGCCGAAATCGGTGCTCTTGTGGACAACAAGCTCGTCATCGACGGACGCAACATTCTTCCCTACCGCCAGTGGCAGCAGGAGGGCTGGAAGGTCATCGCCCTCGGTCGCAGCCTCGAGCACGAACTGGTTCCGGCCTAGAGCCCATGGCCAAGTTTCTCTACCGAAGCTACGTCGCCATGGGCGACTCTCTGACCGAGGGTCTGGGAGAAGCTGGCTTCGAGGAGAACCGCCTCAGCAAAGGATGGGCCGACCGCCTGGCCGCCCTCCTCGCCCGCGAAGCCGCGTTCGCTGGCCACAGCTTTGACTATGCAAACGTCGCCCTTCGCGGATCGAGCAGTCTGCACATCCTGACCGCGCAGCTTGAAATGGCACTCGAACTCAAGCCCGACCTGGTCACCATCATGACCGGAGCCAACGACCTGTCGTGGCTGCCCTGGCGCAAGAAGATGATTGACCACCTGTTGCGCGGGGCGCTCGTGCGTCTCTACTCCGTGGGCGCGCACGTCGTTCTGCTCAACACGGTCCGCCCGGCGCACACCACCCTGGGCAAACTGCTGATCCCGCGCTCCCGTGTGATGTCCGACATCATCGCTCGCATCGCCGACGAGTTTGGCACCCCTGTCGTCGACGTGCACTCGATGCGCGAGTTCGAAAACCTCGAGTACTGGGCCAGTGACCTCGTGCACTTCTCGTCGCGCGGCCACGTGCGCATCACCAACGAAGTAGCTTCCACGCTGGGCATCAGCTGCCGCGATGAAACCGTGGCTGTTGACGGCGTGAAGTCCCTCGGGCTTACCGCCTTTGTTACCTGGATGGGCCGCGACGTCATCCCGTTTTGGAGCCGCAAGGTGCGTGGCGTGACCTCGGGCTTCGGCCGCGCTCCCAAGCACGCTTCCTATGTGCGCATGATTGAGCGCCCCTCGAGCCGCAAGGCCAAGGCCGCCAAGGGTGACCTGCTCAGCGTGCCTGTCGGCGCTTGAGGTAGTTGCGCAGCAGTTCGATCGGGAACGGCAGCGAGGTCAACACGACCACGCTCAGGATGACCCACTCGACGTTGTGGGCAACGAACGGAATCTGACCGAGGCCGAACCCCAGGCTCATCAGCACGCCCACCCAGAGTGCCCCGCCAATGACGTTGAGCCAGAAGTAACGTCGTGGGTTGAACAGTGACATTCCCACGAAAGTCGGAATCAGTGCCCGCAAAACGGGGACGAACCTCGCAACGATGACCGCGCGGTTGCCGTATTCGTCAAAAAACGCGCGACCTCGCTCGAGCGTGCGCGGGTTGAAGATTCGCGCCTTCTCGTTGCGGAACATGCGCGGTCCTAGCTT
>CAZPVE010000026.1:0-9705 GCA_964589925.1 uncultured Aurantimicrobium sp.
GGCGGCACGTCCGACCGGTAGCCGCACGACGAAGGCCCCGACCAGCTGGTCGGGGCCTTCGTGGTGGTGTCCGAGGGGGGACTTGAACCCCCACGCCCTTTCGGGCACTAGCACCTCAAGCTAGCGCGTCTGCCTATTCCGCCACCCGCGCAGGTGACGATGCGTTAGAAGCACCGAGGAATGACACTATCACGATTTGGAGGCGCGTCATTGACAGGGTTCGCTGGCAGGTGGGGGCTAGAGTTTGGCCGACGCCTCATTCAAGAAGCGCGTCGGACAGGTAACTGAGGCCATGAATTTTCTGGACGCAATCGTGTTGGGGCTTGTGCAAGGACTCACGGAGTTTTTGCCAATTTCTAGCTCGGCTCACTTGCTGATTCTTGGTCACTTCTTGCCTTTTGCCGCCGACCCGGGGGCCGCGTTTACGGCCATCACCCAAATCGGCACAGAACTTGCCGTCTTGATTTACTTCTGGAAAGACATCGTTCGCATCGTGTCGAGGTTTTTTCAGGCCCTCTTCCGCAGGGTGCCCTGGAATGACCCTGACGCCAAAATGGGTTGGCTCATCATCATTGGCTCTGTGCCCATCGTGGTCTTGGGCGTGATTTTCAAACACCAGATTGAGACGGTAGCCCGCAATTTATGGCTCGTGGCCGGCACTCTCATCGTGTTCGGGCTTTTTCTTGGTCTTGCCGACAAGGTGGGCAAGAAGACCCGTGGCCTCGATCAGCTCACAACCGGGCGCGGCATCATCTTCGGCTTTGCACAAGCACTCGCGCTCATTCCCGGCGTAAGTCGTTCTGGCGGCACAATCACCGCCGGACTCTTGATGGGCTTCACACGTTCCGCTGCAGCGCGCTACAGCTTCCTGCTCGCGTTACCCGCAGTGTTCGGCAGTGGCTTCTTTGAGCTGTATTCGAGCATCAAGGATCACACCCTCACCGCGACCGTCGGGCTGCCACAGACGATTGTCGCCACGATCGTCGCGTTCATTGTTGGATTCGGCGTGATCGCCTTCCTGATGCGCTGGCTGAGCACAAAGAGCTTTATGCCCTTTGTTGTCTACCGAATCGCCCTCGGGTTACTCCTGGTGGTCCTGTTGAGCTTCAACGTCATCTCACCCGTTTAGGCGCCGACTTACGAGGCTGGCGGCACAGAACCAGGCGAGCCCTGGTCGTCAGAGTTGCGTAAGAATCGCTCGAACTCTTGAGCGAGCGCTTCGCCGCTGGCCGCAGGGGAGTCAAAGGCGTCTCGGGACTGCTCTAGCCCCTGAATGTAGGCGGCCATGTCCTCGTCTTCACTCGAAAGGACATCGACGTTCTCTTGCCAGGCAGCGGCTTCATCGACCAGATCGCCGCGGGAGATGGTGACATCTACGATTTCCTCGAGGCGATCGAGAATTGCCAGCGTTGCCTTAGGTGACGGGGCGTGGTGCACATAATGAGGGACAGAAGCCCAGAGCGAAAGCGTAGGAATACCAGCTCGTTCCGCCGCATCTGCGAGAACGGCAAGAATCCCGACGGGACCCTCGTAGGTGCTTCGTTCGACGTCGAACTCAGCACGAACATGGGAGTTTTCGCTCGACATGAAAATGGGAACAGGGCGGGTGTGAGGTACTTCCGCGAGTAGCGCACCCAGGAAAACGATTCCGGAGATGTCGGCGGCAAGAGCCAGATCGACAACTTCGGCGGAAAATGTTTGCCAGTTGCGAGAGGGCTCAGATCCGAGCAGGAGGTAAATGTTTCCGCCGTTTGCCCCACTAACATCCAATTTTGCGTCGGCCGCTAGGGAGGGCGAATTTGCTCCAGGAACCAGAGGCGCATAAAAGACCGTCGATGGCCAGGTGAGCACACGGTGACCCTCGGCATCTATTGACGCTTGTGGACGCACCTGCTGGTAGTCGTAGTAGTTCTCTGAATCAAACGTGGCCAGGGGAAAGACCTCGAGTTGTTCTAGAAGGGTGCGAACAGATGACGAGGCAGCTTCACCAGCGTCGTTCCAGCCCTCAAAGGCCACGACGAGGATGCGCCCCTCAAAGACCTCGTTGTCGCTCATGATCAAACCTTTCACCGTTCGCTGCCCAGCCTACGAGGTTGGCCCCGGATAGACTCAATCATCGTGAATACTTCTGCACTCGAGGCGCCATCGGCCCTTCTCTGGGACATGGACGGCACCATCGTAGATTCAGAGGATTACTGGATTGCAGCCGAAATAGAGCTGGCCGAAGCCCACGGAGCCACCTGGACTCACGAAGACGGGCTGAAGCAGGTCGGCCAAGGCCTTCCGCTGACTGCTGCAGCATTGCAGCGCGTCGGCGTAGATGCTTCGATCGAAGAAATCATTGACTTTCTCGCTTCACGCGTGGGAGCTCTGCTCGAGGTGGAGATTCCTTGGCGACCAGGAGCAGTCGAGCTGATGCAGGCCGCACACCAAGCTGGAATTCCGATGGCCCTGGTGACGATGTCAATCACGTCCATTGCCGAGATCGTCGCAGCCCGCGTGCCCGGCGCCTCTTTTGATGTCGTCATCACTGGCGACCGGGTGCCTCACCAGAAGCCACATCCCATTGCCTACCTCATGGCTGCCGAGCGCCTCGGCTTTGCTCCCGAAGATTGCCTCGCCATCGAAGACTCGCCATCTGGCATGACCAGCGCCCATGACGCTGGCGTAGCCCTGATCGGCGTGCGGCACTTGGTGCCCCTTAATGAGACGCTCGGAACTGCAATCTGGGACACCCTTGCCCAAAAGACGTTGGCCGACATCAATGACGTATTTTCAATCCACAAGGCTCGAGTATGACCCCGCCTCAGGAGCGTTACGAGTCAGGCCCGTTCAGGGTGGGGGACAGGGTTCAGTTGACCGGCCCCAAGGGCAAGCTCAACACGATCACTCTCGAGCCTGGCAAGGTCTTCCACAGCCACAGAGGCCCGCTGTCTCACGATTCGATCATCGGGCTTCCCGATGGCTCGATCGTCCTCAATGAGGCGGGCGAGGCCCATCTTGCGTTGCGCCCCCTTCTCAACGATTTCGTTATGTCGATGCCTCGCGGGGCTGCAATCATTTATCCCAAAGATGCACAGGCCATCTTGGGGATGGCTGACATCTATCCCGGGGCACGAGTTATCGAGGCGGGAGTCGGCTCCGGTGCGCTCTCGATGTGGATCCTTCGAGCACTGGGGCCCCACGGCCATCTTTTTAGTTTTGAGCGCCGAGAAGAATTTGCCGATATCGCCAAGGCCAACGGCGTTACCTACTTTGGCCAACTACCCACGACCTGGACGGTCACGGTGGGCGACCTCGTCGAGGCCCTACCCACCGTCGTTGATTCACACAGCGCCGATCGCGCAGTTCTCGACATGCTTGCTCCGTGGGAGTGCATCGACGCGGTCGCTGACGCCCTCACACCAGGCGGCGTATTGCTCTGTTACGTCGCAACGGTGACACAACTGTCGCGAACCATTGAAGCGATTCGCGCGACGGGGCTTTTCACTCATCCGGTTGCTTCCGAGACGATGGTTCGAGGTTGGCACGTCGAAGGACTCGCAGTGCGACCTGACCATCGCATGATCGGCCACACTGGGTTCCTGTTGACCGCCCGTCGACTGGCTCCCGGAGCTGTGCTTCCCGACCTCAAGCGTCGTGCATCCAAGAGCGATTTCACGGATGAGGATGTCGAGGCCTGGACCCCCGGTGCACTCCAGGAGCGACAAGTCAGCGACAAGATTCTGCGCAAACGCGTCAGAAGCGCCCAACACAGCGCGGAGCTTTCGTTGGAATCCGATGAACAATCAGGCGACTCTCAGTAAACCTCCACCTTCAAGCCCATCTGGCGTGAAACTCTTGACACAACTCTTTTGAACCTAAGGAACATCGTGCGTAAATCCCTGGCCATTACCGCTTCAGCCTTGCTTCTGCTTTCCCTTGCCGGCTGCGCCGGCTCTGGAACGGCAAATGCATCTTGCGAGCTGCTCGCGCAGCCTGGAGCAAATACCAAGGCAGTCACCGTTACCGGTGAATTTGAGAAGAAGCCGACAGTCAAGTTCACCCCTGGAATCACAGCGACGACGACGCAGGCTCAGGCCGTCATCACGGGCACGGGGGCCAAGGTTCAGCCCGGCCAAACCATCAGCATAGATTTTGCTATCTATAACGGCAAAACAGGGGCACTCATTCAGGAGTCCGCGTTCGACGGCAAAGCTCGCGCAACGATTCCCGTCGACGTTAAGCAACTTGGCGGAATCGCCAAAGCTGTTCAGTGCCAGACCGTGGGAAGTCGCATCGTCTCAACGATTGGCAACGACGAGGCTCTCGCGACCAGCCTCGGTCTGACGAAGAACGACACGATTGTTGCCGTCTTTGACATCGTCAAGGCAAACCCAGTCAAGGCTGACGGGGTTCCTCAGCGCGTTGAGGATGGCCTTCCTCAGGTCGTTCTCAGCGAGTCTGGAGCCCCTGGAATCACGATTCCCAACTCCGCACCGCCGACGAAGCTTAAGGTTGCCGTTCTCAAGAAGGGTTCTGGAGCTGTCGTGCCAGCGCACTCGACCGTCACCGTTCAATACACCGGAGTTATCTGGAAGAAGGATGCCCAGCCCTTTGACTCCAGCTGGACGCGTGGCACCCCCGCAGACTTCCCGGTTGACCAGGTTGTGCCCGGTTTCCGAGACGCCATCGTCGGCCAGACTGTCGGTTCGCAAGTTCTCGCCATCATCCCGCCCGATCAGGGCTACGGGGCTACAGCGAACGGCGCGATTCCCGCTAACTCCACTCTGGTCTTCGTCATCGATATCCTTGGCGTGAACTAGTACACGCAGGGGAGGCGCTCGTGACCGAAGTTTCGAAAGAGGCTCGGCAGTTCAGTCTCATCCTCACCCTCATTTCGCACCGCTTCGGTCTGCGCCGGGAAGAGATTCTGCAAAGCGTTCCGGGCTATGCCGAGAAGTACGATCCCTACTCCGATAAGGAACAGGCAGATGTTCTGCGCATGTTCGAGCGAGATAAGAGCGATATTCGGGACCTCGGGATCATCATCGAGACGATCAGCATCGAAGACGCCTGGGACAACAACCAGGAGACGCGCTATCGCATCACAGAAGCCGACTACGAACTGCCCGATGAAGTCACGTTCACGGGCGCTGAGATGACCCTCCTTCGTTTGGCAGCTGAAGCCTGGCGAGGCGGGTCGCTGAGCGTTGACTCACGCCACGCGCTCACCAAGCTGCGATCCCTCGGCATCGAGGCGTCCGATCCACTTATCGGTGTTGCGCCCCGAATCAATGTTGATGAGCCGATTTTTGAGGCTCTCAAGGATGCTCTTGATCGCTCGGCTACGGTGTCGTTTCTGTATCTGAAGCCGGGGGAGAAGGCCCCCAGTATGCGCAAGGTAGCGCCGCTAGCCCTCCTCAACCGTTCAGGAATCTGGTACGTGCTCGCAAGCGATCGCGACAAGGATGTTGAGCGAACGTTTCTGCTCCCACGCATCATCTCAACCCCTAAATCACTACCCAACAGCACGTACAGCGCGCCCGAGAAGGACTACGTCGCACAACTCGAGGCAGAGATCGCCCAACTCGAAGCGTCCCAGCAGGCGCAGGTGTTCGCGAAACCGCAGTCGGACGCAGCGCTTCGCCTGTCCGCCCGCTATCAGAGACCAGAGCACACCGGAATTTTTACGATTCCCTATTCCGACCTCCATGTGCTCGCCGATGAATTGTGTGAGTTCGGATCAAGTGTGCGCGTAGAAGCCCCTCAGGAGCTCGCTGACGCCGTTCTCGAGCGACGACGTGCCATCGCCCAGCTGCACGGAGGGGCTCGTTGATGGCCGCCTCGCCACGCTTTCAGTCATCTGATGCAGTGACGCTGCTGCTGTCTCTGGTTCCGTACCTGCTTGAAATGAGCCCGGTGTCGGTCACGGATACCGCTGCCAACTTTGGCGTGAGCGACAAGGTCATCCGTGATTTTGTTGAGCGCCTCAGCACCTTCGGTGTTCCCGACAAAAACGGTGTGATCTACAGCGATTACATGTTTGATATCGACTACGACCAGTTCTACGACGACGATGTCATTTCGTTGACCCACACCATCGCGATTGAGCGAACACCGAGATTGTCTGCTCGCGAGGCCGCAACACTGCTGGCCGGATTGAGCCTGGTTTCAGCAGCTGTTTCAGAAACCCAGCGAGCAACCATCGTCGAACTGGCCAAAAAGGTCAGTTTGGGAACCGCGACGAGCCCCGCAGGAATCTCGGTGACCCCTCAACAGGCACCGCAGGCACTTGAGATTGTGCGCGAAGCCCTCAACGCTGGTGTGCATGTCCGGTTTGATTACCGGGGCACCGATGGCTTGATTTCATCCCGTTTGGTCGATCCCATTCGCGTCGAATCCGTATCAGGTACGTGGTATCTCCGGGGATACTGTCATCTGCGAGACGACCTGCGCACGTTCCGTGTCGACCGATTGATCAACACCGAACTCGATTCAACCCCGGGAGACTCGCCCTTCGGGGAAGACCAACTCTCCGAGACGCTCTTCGACGTGAGTGACACAGACATCATTGTGCAGCTACGGGGCCCCGCCTGGGCACTTGCAGCCCTGGGTGATTTTGCCCCACGCATCGTTTCCCAGTCGTCAGACGAGTCCGTTGTCGAGATCAACTTCGGCAGCCTGGAAAGTGTCTTTCGCGCGGTGTCCCGTCGCCCTGGTTCAATTCAGGTGGCATCCCCAGAAAGTGTTCGGCGGCAGGTCGCCGACTGGGCACTAGCCGAGCTGTAGACTGGAAACGCAGAGAACCGCTCACCCAAACAAGGAGAAAGTCATGTTGAATGGTCTTCAAGGCTGGCACTTCATTGTGATCGTTGCGGTTGTCGTCCTGCTTTTCGGCGCCCCCAAGCTTCCCGGCCTCGCCAAGAGCCTGGGTCAGTCGCTGCGAATTTTCCGCGGCGAGATGAAGCAGATGAAGGATGAGTCCTCGGAAGCCAAGGCAACCGACTCCTCTGCGGACAAGTCTTCCGACGCCAAGTAATCTCCCTCGTGTCTGAAAGCTCGGTTCAGTCTGCCGGCCGCTCGGGTCGCATGAGCCTGTCAGCTCACCTGATTGAGCTCCGCAAGCGCCTCTACATCATCGCTGTCGTCGTCATCGTTGGCGCGGTCGCCGGATGGTTTTTGACCGATCCCGTTCTAGCGGCGATGCGTCAGCCCATCTATGCCGTTGCCTTGAGTCAGCATCGAGTTGCGACGCTCAACTACGACGGCATTACCAGCGCCTTCGACTTGAAGCTCCAGATTGCCTTCACGATTAGCTTGGTCATCACGAGCCCCCTATGGCTCTACCAAATCTTTGCCTACTTCATGCCGGCCATGACGCGTCGAGAGATAAAGTACACGGTCGGGTTCCTGGTAGCTGCCATTCCGCTCTTCATCGTTGGCTGTATCGCAGGCTGGCTGGTCTTTCCGCACATCGTCGAACTGATGACGAGCTTTGCCCCACAGGCCGACTCAACCATCATCACGTCGAAGTCCTACTTCGATTTCGTTCTCAAGCTTGTGATCGTTGTCGGTGTTGCCTTCGTATTGCCGGTCTTTCTCGTGTTGCTCAACTTCGCTGGGGCCATCAGCGCAAAGTCGATTCTGAAGAGCTGGCGCTGGGCCATTCTGGTGATCACGCTCTTCACGGCAATTGCCACTCCCGCAGCAGACGTTGTGTCTATGCTCCTGCTCGCGGCCCCCATGGTGGGCTTGTACTTCCTCGCAGCAGCTATCGCCAGCATTCATGACGCCCGCAAGGCCAAGCGCGCTGGTAAAGCTGACAACTCACCAATCGCTCCCGTACCGGTCTCAGATCTCCTGAGCGAAAAGTGACCGAACTGAGCGCAGCCGAGCGATACGCTGCTTCGAAATCACGTGTGAATCATCCACTCGTTGCCGACTTCCGGGCTGGCAGAACATTCGATCTCGACCCATTTCAGATAGCGGCCTGCGAATCAATTGAGGATGGGCGCAGCGTGCTCGTGGCAGCGCCAACAGGAGCTGGAAAGACCGTTGTCGCAGAATTTTCGGTCTACCTGACGATGAAGGCAACGCAGGGCAAAATCTTCTACACGACGCCCATCAAGGCGCTGAGCAATCAGAAGTTCAACGAGCTGTGTGACGAGTGGGGCGAAGACAACGTTGGCCTTCTGACCGGCGACACCAACATCAATGGCAACGCGCGAATCGTCGTGATGACGACCGAGGTTCTGCGCAACATGCTCTATGCGGAGTCGACCTCCATTGACACACTCGAGTTCGTCGTCATGGACGAAGTTCACTACTTAGCCGATCGTTTCCGCGGTGCTGTGTGGGAAGAAGTGATCATTCACCTCCCTCGGCGGGTTCGCATGATTTCACTCAGCGCAACCGTTTCTAACGCAGAGGAATTCGGCGACTGGCTCCAAGCAGTTCGTGGCGACACTGATGTCATCGTCTCCGAAGACCGACCGGTGCCCCTCGACCAGCATGTACTCGTCGGCAGCAAGATGATTGACCTGTTCGACGGGGGCTCACGGTCATCGACGCCACGAGTCAATCCGGAGCTGGTTCAGTTGGCGAACGCGTCATCTCGCGCGCCGCATTACCGCGGAGGAGCTGGTCGAGGGTCTGGGCGTAACAGTCGACTGGATACGCGCGCCCAGGGCCGCACGCATGAGAACAAGATGCACCGCTCCGACATTGTCGACATGCTCGGACAGCAGAATCTCCTCCCGTGCATATTTTTCATTTTCAGTCGGGCTGGCTGTGATCAGGCAGTCCAACAAGTCCTTCGATCGGGATTGCGCCTGACGTCCAGCGAGGAGCGCGAAGAAATCCGCGAAATCGTCGATGAGAGGTGCCGCACCCTGCTCGACGAAGACCTGGCCGTCTTGGGTTATTGGGAATGGGTCGACGGCCTCGAACGCGGCGTGGCCGCGCACCACGCTGGCCTCCTGCCGGCATTCAAAGAAGTCGTTGAAGAGCTCTTCCAGCGACGGCTGCTCCGGGTCGTGTTTGCCACCGAAACCCTGGCTCTGGGTGTCAATATGCCGGCGCGCACTGTTGTTCTGGAACGCCTGGACAAGTTCAACGGAGAAGGCCGCGTTCCGCTCAGCCCGGGGGAGTACACCCAGCTGACCGGCCGTGCTGGTCGTCGCGGCATCGACGTGGAAGGCCACTCGCTCATTCAGTGGTCGAACGCTCTCGACCCACAAACGGTCAGCAATCTCGCCAGTCGTCGAACATACCCTCTCAATTCCTCGTTCAAGCCCACGTACAACATGGCGATCAATCTCGTCACTCGATTTGGGCGCCAGCGCACTCGCGAAATCTTGGAGTCGTCGTTCGCTCAATTTCAGGCCGATAGGGCAGTGGTTGACTTGGCCCGAAAGGTCAAGCAGCAGGAGGAAAGCCTCGAAGGCTACGCCGAGCCCATGAGCTGCCACTTGGGCGATTTCGCGGAGTATTCCACGTTCCGCCGCAAGCTCACCGACCTCGAGCGAGACAGCAAGAATCTCGATTCACTGCCCAGAGCGCAACGCGATAAGCGCGCCGCCGAGCTCGCTCGTCTGCGCAAGAGCCTCAAGTCACATCCCTGCCACAGTTGCCCGGAGCGCGAAGATCACGCCCGCTGGGCAGAGCGATGGTGGCGCCTCAAGCGCGACACCGACAAGCTCGTGCAGCACATCAACACTCGCA
>CAZPVE010000027.1:0-9413 GCA_964589925.1 uncultured Aurantimicrobium sp.
AAGCGCTCGCCCGTGAGCATCCATCGCATTGCGTTGCCCCAACCGCAACGATCGGCAAAACGCAGGGTTGCTCCACCGAAAGGCAGGATTCCCCGACTGACTTCAAGCTGCGCGAATGAGGTGTCCTCGGCTGCGACCGCAATGTCTGCCGCCAAAATTAGCTCGATGCCCAGGGTGAAACATGTGCCGTTGACGGCAACAACGACGGGTTTGCTGACCTGCGGTGTTTGTATGCCCCAGGGGTCGATGCCGTCCTCTGGCGCATACTGCAAGCCCTGAGCACCCAGGTGCTGGCCTACGTCAGCGAGGTCGAGCCCCCCGGTGAAATGATCCCCGACAGCGCTCACCACGCCCACTCGGAGCTGAGGGTCGCGCTCGAGTTCACCGAAGGCTGTGGCGAGATCCTTCAGCATCTCTACCGTCGCGGCATTTCGCTTTTCAGGTCGGTTGAGTTGAATGTGCAGCACATGTCCGCGTCGTGAAACAAGGACTGGCTGCTCTGACATGCCGTCAGCCTAGCTGGGCACGCCGATCGCGGTATAGATGATCCCGGGCCAGGCCGACTGGCTCGAAATGCGGCGGCCGTCGACAACGGCGGCCACGCCGGGGAAGTCGGCTGCCGTGACGGTCTTGTAGTCGCTGTGGTCTGCCTGAATGATGACTCCATCCACGGCCTCGCCAAGGTGGTAGGCCTGGAATCCCAGACGCTCGAGCTCGCCATCGGTGTAGAGCGGGTCGTGAACGAGCACCTTGGCTCCAGCAGCAAGCAACGCTTGGTTCGTGCCGAAAACGCCTGAGAACGCGGTCTCTTTCACGCCACCGCGATATGCAGCGCCAAGAATCACAACCGTTTTGCCGGCGAGGTCGCCGAGGGCGGCGCTCAACAGCCCAACCGCATAGTTGGGCATGTCTGCGTTTGCGGCGCGGGCAGCGCGTACGACCGTGGCATCCGGGTCGTTCCAGAGGTAGAGACGCGGGTAAACCGGAATACAGTGGCCACCGACCGCAATGCCAGGCTGGTGGATGTGGCTGAACGGCTGTGAGTTGCTGGCTGCGATCACCTGGTAGATGTCGATGCCGCTCTTCTGCGCGAAGACCGCGAACTGGTTAGCGAGTCCGATATTGACGTCGCGATAGGTCGTCTCGGCGAGCTTGGCCATTTCGGATGCTTCGGCGCTTCCGAGATCCCACACGCCATTGCCACGCTCGAGGTCGGGGCGGTCATCGAAGTCGAGGATCTGCTCGTAGAACTTCACGGCCGCCGCAGCACCCTCGGGCGAGAGGCCTCCGACGAGCTTGGGGTACTTGCGCAGGTCGGCGAAGACGCGTCCGGTGAGAACGCGCTCGGGGGAGAATACGAGGTGGAAGTCTTTGCCCTCGACGAGGCCGGAGCCCTTCTCGAGCATCGGCTTCCAGCGGTTGCGCGTGGTGCCCACAGGAAGTGTGGTTTCGTAAGCAACCAGCGTTCCGGGGGTGAGGTTGGCGGCGAGAGATTCGGTCGCCTGGTCCATCCAGCCAAAGTCGGGGACGGCGTTTTCGTCAACAAACAGCGGAACAACAATCACAACGGCGTCGGCGCCGGGAATGGCCTGGCTGTAATCGGTTGTGGCGCTCAAGAGTCCTGCAGGAACGAGTTCCGACATCTTTTCTTGAAGGTGAGCTTCGCCCGGGAACGGCTCGGTGGCCGAGTTGATGAGTTCAACTGTCTTGGGGTTCACATCGACGCCGACCACGATGTGGCCTTTGGACGCGAACTGAGTAGCAAGGGGCAAGCCAATCTTGCCCATACCGATGACGGCGATCTTCATGGAGGTCACTTTCCTTGTGGGGCGGGTCGAGAAGTCTTGGTTTGTGGGGTGAGCTTGGCCTCGTTGAGGGCGTCCTCGAGGCGCGCTTCGGTCAGGGCGAGCTCACGGGCGAGAGCCGAAGTGGTTCGGGCCTGCGTCACGCTGCGCTTGTAGTTCGAAACAGCCTCGATGAGAAACACGACAACCAGCCCGTAGAGCAACAGGTCAGCACCGCGACCGATACCAAGCGCGTGGGCGATCAAGCTGAGGAGTCCGGGCCAGATGACAGCCACGATTCCGAGAATGACGGCCAGAATCACCAAGATGCGCCGAATCGCCTGGTGGCTGGCGCTGGGCGACGAGCGCACAAGATAGACGGCGGTGAGTATCAAGCCGACGACGAGAAGAATCTGAATCCACATGAGTGCTAGTTCACAATCAGGTCAAAGAGGATATTGACCGAGTTCAGGAGGGATTGACCCTTTGCCTTGGAATAGTCGGTGTAGATGACTTCGACGGGGAATTCTTGCCAGGGTAGCCCGGTCTTGCCGAGCTGAACGACAATCTCGGTGGCGTGAGCCATGCGGTCCTGCTGAAGGTTGATGCCACGTGCGGCCTCAACACTGATTACGCGAAGGCCGTTGTGCGCATCCGTGAGGTTCATGCCAGTGCTGCGATTGGTGACCCAGACGGCCGTTTTGAGAACCACCTTTTTGGCCCACCCCGGGTTGGTGCGGTCATCCAGAAACCGTGAGCCAAAGACGACGCCGAGCTTCTTTTTGCGGGCCAGAGCCAGCATGGCCTGGGCGTCCTCAATGCGGTGTTGGCCATCAGCGTCGAAGGTCACTAGGTAGGCAGTCTCCGTGCGCTCGCGTGCGTAGGTGATGCCCGTTTGCAGGGCTGCTCCTTGGCCGAGGTTGATTGGGTGGGTAATGACGCGCGCCCCATGCGCACGAGCCACGTCCCCCGAGCCGTCAACACTTCCGTCGTCGACGCACACAATGTTGGCGAAATCCTTTTTCAGAGCGTCAATAACGCCGCCGATGACCGGAGCTTCGTTGTACAGGGGAATGACGACCCAGACATCGGGATTCTTCGCCCCGGCTGAAGTTGGCTTCACGCGTGGGGTCATGCCTCCATTCTGGCAGATGAGGCTATCCTTGACACTGGCTTTAGCCCCGGCGCGTTCACGCAGATTGGCACACTTATGACCTCTCCCGACGTTCGAATTCTGCCCTCAGCGGATGTTGCCGATTCAGCCAAAATTGGGGCCGGTTCATCGATTTGGCACCTCGCGCAGGTTCGCGAGGAAGCTCAGATTGGCTCCAACTGCATCGTCGGCCGCGGCGCCTACATCGGAACCGGCGTGGTCATGGGTGACAACTGCAAGGTTCAGAATTACGCACTCGTGTACGAGCCCGCCGTGCTCGAGCCCGGGGTGTTTATCGGTCCGGCCGTGGTCCTCACGAACGACACCTACCCTCGCGCGGTGAACCCCGATGGATCGCTTAAGAGCGGCGCTGACTGGGAGGCCGTGGGAGTCACCATCCGCACGGGTGCAGCCATCGGTGCGCGAGCAGTGTGTGTTGCCCCCGTGACGATTGGCGCTTGGGCCACGGTTGCCGCCGGTGCTGTCGTCACCAAGGATGTTCCTGATTTCGCTCTTGTCGCGGGAGTCCCCGCCAAGCGCATCGGCTGGGTTGGCAAGTCGGGTCAGCGCCTCACGGAGGTCGACGGCAAATGGACTTGCCCAACCACGGGAGTTACCTACACCGAAGTCAACGGAGTCCTGAAGGCTGACGCCTAGGCTCGAAGGCCCTACTTGCAGGCGGTGATCTTCCAGAGGGAAGCCTCGCCCGACTTAGAGACGAGCGTCACGGATGGGTTGTTCGCAAGGTCGGTTATGCCGGCATAGAGGTGTTTTTCCCCGAAGATCTCCCGGCTACCAAAGTCCAGAACGAAGCGCACGTTGAGGTCGCGGACTGCTTGACAGACGGCCGGATCTGTTGCCGCGTTCTGCAGGTTCTGAGAGATGGCGCTGACCTTGGTGTCCGAGACGCCGGGTCGTGAAAGCACCGGAACGCGATTGGCGATGGCGTAAACAAGGGAAGACCCCGTCCACGGATTCCCAATTGTTTTTTCCTCGGGGCGAACGTAATTGTCCACCTGGTCCAGCACCGTCAACTCATCGGGGGTGAGGAGCTTGGCGTCTGCCGACATGGTGTAGTTCACACGACCGTTGTCGGTCTCGGCAGCCAAGTTCGAGAACTGGACGGCGACGAGGGCAAGTGCCAGGACGAGAACCTTGGCCGCCCACGCCTTCCATCCGGAGCGAAGGGGTGGAGCTAGGCGGCGCAGTCCGTCAAAGAGCCAGACGAGTCCGATCACCGCCAAGGGTGCTTCAACAATCGCCAGAAGGGCTGCCAGGCGGTAGACGTCGCCGTACCACATGCCCGTAAAGGCCGCGCGGATGATGCTCGGCCCGACCGAAGCGGTGACCAGGAACAGTCCAGCGAACAGAACCCAGCTCAGGGCGAGCCAGAGCTGCTTGGTCTTGAGGAGTGCCACCACGAGCCCGACGGTCACGAGCAGGCTGATGGCAGCAGCCGGACCGAGTTTGACAGGCGCGTCGAAGACGAGTTCATAGAGCCCTTGGAGCCACGTGCTCTGTGGTTTCCAGAAGTTACCGGGTTGCAGCTTGTAAAAGACCAGAGCAACGACACCAGCAAGTGTGATGGCGCCGCCATAGAGCGCAAAGAACTTCCAGAGGGATGCTCGGGCGCGACGCAACCCGACGTGCCATCGAATCACGAGGATGAGCACCATAGGTGCGCACAAGACCACGATGGCCATGGTGACGCTGGGGTGCGCGAGAGTGATGCCCGGAAGTGCCGCTGCTAGCGCGATGCCGCTACCCAGGCGAGTGAGTGGAGCATCGGCTGTGAAGCCCAGGATGGTGCTCGCGAGGGCCCAGCCCACCGGCAATAGTGCCAGGCCGAGCATGAACGCGTAGAGCACGCCGTAATCCATCATCAGGTAGGGGAAGGCGGCGAATCCTGTGGCGATGACGCCGCCGGCCAACAGGGGATAGCGCCGGGGCCCAGAAATCGTCCGGACCAAAAACAGCAGGCTCAGCGGCCATGCGATTGCGCCGATTGCAACGGTGACGCTCGAGACGGCAACCGGGATGGTCGATCCCGAGGCGAGAGCCACCAAGGAGGCGAAATCATGCCAGGCGCCCGGGTAGAACCCGGCCCTTTCAATGCCCGTTACCGGAAGCCCGGAGAGCGTCAGCGACGAGGCGATGCCCGAGTCCATGACATAGCGAACGGCGTTCAGGTGGAAGACCGCGTCATATGTTTGGGAGATGTTGCTCGGGGAGCCGATGGTGGCCATCAGGCGCCATCCGATGGCGATTGCCGAGATGGCCGCACCAATCAGATACAGCGGGGTGAGCCCCTTTTCACGGCTTGAGTCAAAAGTGCCCGGAGCTCGTTTGAGAACGAGGCGACGGATGCCCCACGCCGCCAGGGCAGTCAGAGTGGTAGCGACAATGACCGGAACCATGCCCCATCGAATGTGCAGGGGCGCGATGACGACCGCCGTGCTGGCCAAGATCGAAATTGAGAAGGCGGGGGCAAGGCCAATGAGGGCGATCCGCCGAAGTCCCAGGGCAAAACCGACCACGCCTCCGGGAATGAGGAGGAGCGACACCGCGACCGCAAGAGGCCACAGAGCGTCGATCCAGGTCATAGGCGCAGTCTATCGGCGCAGTCTGGGCGGGCTTCGTTAGGCTTAGGGACGTGAGCGCAACCGAAAAAACTCCTCGTGTGGTTGCCGTCGTGGTCGCTTACAACCGCCGCGACTTGCTCATTGAGGCGATGGCTGCGCTCGCTTCGCAGACACGGCCGCTCGACGCCATTGTGGTTATCGACAATGCATCCGACGACGGCTCCGGCGACGCAGCTCTCAAGGCTTTGCCCCGTATCGATCTGGTCAGGCTCGAGCGGAACACCGGTGGCGCGGGCGGGTTTGCCGCGGGAATCGCCCGGGCTGTTGCCCACCACGACCCGGACTGGGTCTGGCTCATGGATGACGACACCATTCCTACCCCTACGGCACTTGAAGAACTCGTAGCAGGCGCGACCGCAGCACCGAGGATTGTCGTCGCGGGATCACGCGTCGTTTGGCATGACGGCCAAGATCACCCCATGAATACACCTCGCGAAAACCCCTTCGGCTCGCGCGCGTGGAAACAACAGGCCCGAGAACTTGGCGGTCTGGCCGTGCGGAGCTCGTCCTTCGTCTCGATGCTGATTAGCGTGCCTCGCATTCGAGAAGTGGGACTTCCGATTGCCGACTACTTCATTTGGAATGATGACTTCGAGTACTCCGTGCGACTCATCCGCGGGCACCGTGCGGTCTTCGTCCCCAGCAGTGTGGTTGTGCACAAGACGAAAGTCCTGGGTTCGACCGACGCCGATCCGGGCGCGCGATTCTTTTTTGAAGTGCGCAACAAGGTTTGGCTCATGCGACTCTCGCGCGGGCTCTCGCTCTGGGAGAAACTCGTCTATGGAGCATCCACCGTTCGTCGTTGGCGTCGCACGGTCTCGACGAGTAAACAGCCCGAGGTTCTTATCCGGGAGCGTAAGCGCGGATGGCGTGACGGCTGGCGCACCCGCCCACGCCCCACTCGTGAGGTGTTGGCGGGCCTCGGTGACGTGAGCGCCGATGTGGTCGCGCTCGAAGCGCAAGCTGGGGCATGATGGCCGCCAAAGCCACTGCCTTCTCTTTGCTCATCCCGGTGTACATCGGTGACACTGCCGACTTTTTCGTTCGGGCGTTTTACTCGAGCGTTCACGAGCAAACGGTCAAGCCATCGGAAGTTGTGATCGTTGAGGATGGCCCCCTCACGCCGGCAATGTTGGCGGCGCTCGACAAGGTCACCGTCAAATCACCGGTTGCCGTCATCCGCGTTCGACTGCCAAAAAACGTCGGGCTCGCTCGTGCCCTCGAGGCAGGTCTAAAAAGCTGCACGAACGAAATCGTTGCCCGCATGGATGCCGACGACGTGAGCTTGCCCACCCGATTTGAGAAGCAACTGGCACTGATCGCGGAAGGCTTCGACATCGTGGGGACGGGCCTGGTCGAGTTCGAAGAGAACGAGGATGCCCTGGCGGCCATCCGAACGCCGCCAACCGGCCAAGAGGAAATCGCTCGCTCAGCCCGTTTCGCGCAGCCCTTCCACCACCCCACGGTCATGTTTCGCAAGTCGATTGTGGCGGCGGTTGGCGGCTACGAAGACATCGGCCCGATGGAGGACTACTGGCTTTTCGCCCGAATACTTCAGCAAGGAGCGCGGGCGGCCAACCTCACGGAACCCCTGGTCAAGTACCGCATTGGAGAGGGGGCCTACGCTCGTCGCGGCGGGTGGGACAAACTCCGCACCGAAATTCGGCTGCAGCGACGCTTGCGCAAACTGGGATTCACCACGCGCGCTCAGTACCTTCGCAATGTCATTGTGCGAGGCGGCTATCGCCTCGTGCCGGAGGCACTTCGACGCGTGGCCTACCGTAGGCTGATTGCTAGTCGTTTTGAGGCTTCCACCGCCTCGTCACAGAAATAGGGTGCGCATCCGTGTCATTTGATCTCGTTGTTGTCGGTTCGGGATTCTTCGGGCTCACGATCGCTGAGCGCGCAGCCGACCTGGGCAAAAAGGTGGTCGTCATTGACCGTCGTTCACACATCGGTGGCAACGCCTACAGCGAGGTCGAGCCAGAGACCGGCATCGAAGTTCACCGCTATGGCGCCCACCTCTTTCACACCTCGAACAAGGTCGTCTGGGAGTACGTCAACCGCTTCACCTCGTTCACGTCTTACGAGCACCGCGTGTACACCCAGCACAAGGGTGTGGTCTATCCGATGCCCATCAACCTGGGCACGATCAACCAGTTCTTCAACGCCGCCTATTCGCCAACGCAGGCCAAAGGGCTCATCGCCGAGCAGGCAGCTGAGGTGTCGAGCGAGAACATCACCAACTTGGAAGACAAGGGCATCTCGCTGATTGGCCGCCCACTCTATGAGGCGTTCATTCGCGACTACACCGAGAAGCAGTGGCAGACCAGCCCGCGCAACCTTCCGCCCGAGATCATTTCGCGCCTCCCCGTTCGTTACAACTACGACAACCGCTACTTCAATGACGATTTCGAGGGCCTGCCGGTCGACGGCTACACCGCCTGGCTCGAGAAGATGGCTGACCACCCCAACATCGAGGTGCGCCTGAACACAGACTTCTTCGATGAGTTGCAGCCCATCAACAAGAAGGCGATCGTCGGAACCGTGCCCGTCGTCTACACCGGCGCGCTCGACCGCTACTTTGACTACTCGGCGGGAACACTGACCTGGCGCACCCTCGACTTCGAGGAAGAAGTTGTCGATGTTCCCGACTTCCAGGGCACGCCCGTGATGAACTACGCCGACCTGGATGCGCCCTACACGCGCATCCACGAATTCAAGCACTTCCACCCCGAGCGCGAGTACGCCACCAAAAAGACCGTCATCATGCGCGAGTTCTCGCGCTTTGCCGAAGGCGAAGACGAGCCCTACTACCCGGTCAACACCCCGGATGACCGCGCCATGGTTTTGGCCTACCGCGAACTCGCCGACAAAGAGCCCCAGGTCTTCTTCGGCGGGCGTCTCGGCACCTACCAGTACCTCGACATGCACATGGCAATCGCATCAGCGCTCACCATGTTCGAGAACCAGCTGCGCGACGTTCTCTAAGTTGGCGTGGCCGCGCGAGCGGGACCTGAACTACTTGATGCCGATGGTGGTTTTCCACGCCTCGACGGAAGTGATGGCGGGCAGGGCCTCGCGGTAAGAGGCGGAGAGCTGTGGCCAGGCCTTTTCAAGAGCCTTGCGCTGCTTCAGTGCGCGATCAAGGCGGCGCTTGAATTCTTTTCCATCGCGGCGGTAGTGCTGCTTGCCACTTCCGTCGGCGGTTGACACCAGTGCGCTGTCGTAGGCGGCGAGTGCCCACCAGCTAGCCTGCGTCGCAGAGAGCGAAACCTGCGGCTGCTCTCCCGTCAAGCTGGGGTTGGCGGGGCGGAACTGGCGAGGTGCGTTCTTGAGTAGCCACAACACCAACTTGCCTCGTGAGAGCGGGGTGTAGGGCGGCACATCGTTCACACTGATGATGGGCTCGGGCAGGTCGGCGGAATTCCGAATGACCTTGGTTTCGGGATACTTTGCTGCAGTGGCTCGAACCACGCCAAGCTGCGATCCCATGACCGCGTGGAGCTTGTCGGGCCCCGCCAAAGCATCGTCGATTCCCATCGCAAACAGCTCGTCAGTGAAGTACTGCATCTTGAACAGGTGCTTGACGCTCATCATGAAGCTGTGGTTGATGAAGCGCCCGCCCTTCTTATGGGGGGAGTGCAACAGCGCAACAACGGCGCGGTTTCGGGCGTGGAAGTACGCCTGCCAGTCCTTGTAGTCGTCTTTGTCTTGCCATGACACGTGCCACACGGCTGCCCCGGGGAAACTGACGGTGCCAAAACCGTGATCCTTGGCACGCAACGAGTACTCGGCGTCATCCCACTTGATGAAGATGGGCAGGGATAAGCC
>CAZPVE010000028.1:0-9350 GCA_964589925.1 uncultured Aurantimicrobium sp.
CATTCGCGTCAAAAAGGCACCGTACGAGAATAGCACCTTCCACTAGGGTCAAATGCATGCGTAAGGAGACAACCGAACTGCCCGGCTCCGAGTGGTGGCGCACCGCAGTGATCTACCAGATTTACCCCCGCTCGTTTGCCTCGTCGAACAGCAGTGGCATCGGTGATTTGCCCGGCATCACGTCACGCTTGCCCAAACTGGCCGAGCTGGGTGTGGATGCGGTCTGGCTCTCGCCGTTCCAGAAAAGCCCGCAAAGGGATGCCGGTTACGACGTCAGTGATTACTGCGATGTCGACCCCCTCTTCGGATCCATGGCCGACTTTGACGCACTCCTCGAAAAGGCGCACGCCCTCGGGCTCCGGGTCATCGTCGACCTCGTCCCCAACCACTCCTCCGAAGAACACGAGTGGTTCAAGGCAGCCCTCGCCGCCGGCCCCGGAAGCGAAGAGCGCGCCCGCTACATGTTCCGCGACGGCAAGGGTGAGAACGGCGAGCTTCCCCCGAACAACTGGGAGTCTGTTTTCGGCGGCCCGGCCTGGACGCGCACAACCAACCCCGACGGCACCCCCGGGCAGTGGTACCTGCACCTGTTTGACTCGAGCCAGCCCGACTTCGACTGGACGAACCGCTGGGTGCGTGACCGCTTCATCGAGATTCTGAAGTTCTGGCTCGACAAGGGCGTTGACGGATTCCGCGTTGATGTCGCCCACGGTTTGGCAAAGAAGGCGGGGTTGCCCGACTTCCGTCGCGACGAGGCCTACTGGGCAGCTGCACCCGAGGATCGCCCCGAGAACCCCTACTTTGGCAACGACGGCGTCCACGAGATTTATCGCGAATGGCGCACGCTGCTCAACACCTACGCGGGCGAGCGCGTGCTCTGCGCCGAGGCCTTCGTCGAGCCCGTCACGTTTATGGCCAAGTGGGT
This sequence comes from uncultured Aurantimicrobium sp., assembly GCA_964589925.1. GTDB lineage: Bacteria > Actinomycetota > Actinomycetes > Actinomycetales > Microbacteriaceae > CAIOLM01. The sequence goes on from CAZPVE010000028.1 coordinate 926, forward strand.
TCGCCCCGACGAGATGATGCAGGCCTTCAACTTCCCCTACCTCGTCACGAGGTGGAAGCCGGCCCAACTTCGCCAGGTCATTGACGACTCCCTCTCGGCCTTCAGCGCCGTCGGCGCCCCCAGCACCTGGGTGCTCTCGAACCACGACCAGATTCGCCACGCCACTCGTCTCGCGCTCGACCCAGATGCCATGACCGCAGACCGTATTTCTGGCGTGGGCCCGAAGACCGAGCCCAAGCCTGATCAGGTTCTGGGTCTGCATCGCGCGCGTGGAGCATCCACGCTCATGTTGTCACTTCCCGGCAGCGCATATCTCTACCAGGGTGAAGAGCTCGGCTTGCCCGAAGCGATCGACATTCCCGATGCTGACCGCCAAGACCCCACCTTCTTCCGCACAAACGGAGAGTCGTACGGACGTGACGGATGCCGCGTGCCCATCCCGTGGGAAGCAGACAAGCCTTCGTATGGCTTCGGCACCGGCACCGCGACGTGGCTTCCGCAACCGACTGAGTACCGCGCCTACTCCCGCGACCAGCAGGAAGGGGTGGCTGGGTCGACCCTCGAGCTTTACCGCACGTTGCTTCGCCTCCGCCGCGAGCTCAACTTGGCCACGGGAACGGTGGAGTGGCTGCCCGGATTCGGGCCGGAGGTTCTCGCTCTGCGCAACGGTGAGGTGCGCGTGTACTTCAACATGTCGGATGCACCCATCGCGTTGCCCGATGGTGAAGTTCTCGTTGCCAGTGCCGACGTGTCAGCAGGTGAGATTCCCGCCAACGCGGCAGCTTGGATTCGCTAAGCGCATCCCTGAGGACCGCTCACCACGAGAGCAGTCGCTACTTGCAGTGCGCCTGAAGCCACGGCCACGGGTCAACCATGACGCCGTCGATGTCGAGCTGGAAGTGAAGGTGAGCACCCGTCGAGGCGCCGGTGTTACCGACCTGGCCGATGATGTCAGCGACGTTGACCTTTTGTCCTACCTTCACCTGGATTGATCCAGCCTTCATGTGCGCATAGGTGCTTTGGACGAGGTGGCCGTCGATCTTGTGGTCAATGGTGACGTAATAGCCCAGACCCCAGTAGTTGCTCGATGCTCCGTCGCTGACGAGCGAAACAACTCCGTCGGCAATCGCCTGAATCGGGAAGCCTTCCCCTGGGTTGAAGTCGATTCCGTGGTGGAATTCAGTTCCTGAACCAAACGGGTTGCTACGAAGACCATAAAGGTCGGTGACGGGGGCCGTCTGTCGCAGCGGATACTGAATCTTTCCCAGGGGGTTGTTGACATAGGCATACCCAGCGATGGCACCGAAACCGCCGTCGTACTGGGTGGCCGCCACCTTGTCGCGGCCGGAGATGACCGTCGCCCCTTCAGCCTGAACCGCTTGTCCCGGGGCGGTTCCGCCCAGGACTCCGAAGTTGAGGGTGCGAACATCTTCGGCGGTAAGCAAAGCGTTCGCGGGCACCGTGGATGCCACAGCGAACCCGGCAACGAAGGCCATGGCGATCATGGTGGCAACCCGACCGGTGCGACGACGAGCGGATATGTCAGTCGAGGACCCCTGCGCGCGGGAAAAAATCTTGGGTACGGTGAAGGCCCTTGCTGCCTTGGGTGGTCTCGCAGCCTTCGGCGCCTTGGCGGCCTTCGGCGATTTAGCGACCTTGGGCGCTTTCACATCCGAAGCGGCCTGCACCGACGCAGCTGTCTCCGGGGTGGCGGTGCCCTTCTTGGCTGCGTGAGCGGCGAGACGCTCTTGCTCTTCCCACAAGGCACGAGCCTCGCGACGGGTCATCGGCACGGGGGTCACCGGCGAGGATGACGCGGATACGTCAAACTCATTTTCGGGTGAACCCACTGAAAACCTCACGGTACTTATATGCCGACTCAGTCAGCCGGAACATGGTGTGTATCGGAAACTTAAGGTTACCGCAGGGTGTCCGGGGATATCCAGCCGTCAGGGGAATGTGTCGAAATACTCAGGATTCTCTTACTTTGACGGTGAGACGGGACTTTCTAGACCCAGTTGACGGCGAGGATGTCCTCAAGCTCGGCAAACAGCGGCTGATTCGCTGCCAAGAGGATTTCTTCGCTCTCCCGAGCGCCCAGCAGCCCGCCAACGATCGCCCCTGCTTCGCGAGCGATGAGGGCGCCGGCAGCGTGATCCCAGGGCTTGATCCCGTGCTCGTAGTAGGCGTCAACCCGCCCAACAGCAACAGCACAGAGGTCGAGGGATGCGGTTCCCGCACGGCGAATGTCTCGCACGGCGGGCAGTATCTGCGAGAGCACGCGCGCTTGGAGAGCCCGCTTTTGAGCAGAGTAGGCAAATCCCGTTGCCACGAGCGCGTGGGAGAGTTCGTGTTGGCGCCCTGCGGCAATCTGCCAGCCGTTCAAGAAGGCTCCGCCGCCTCGAGTGGCCGTAAAGATCTCGCCATTGCTCGGATTGACGACTACGCCGGCGAGCGCGGTCCAGGTCGTCGGGTCGGGCTCGCCCTCAACCACAGCGATGCTGATTGCCCAGTGCGGAATGTTGTAGAGGTAGTTGACGGTGCCATCGATCGGGTCCACGATCCAGGTCAGTCCGCTCGTGCCGGACGACCCCCCATCTTCTTCGCCAAAAAACGCATCGTCAGGTCGCAGTTTTGCGAGCTGAGTGCGGATAAAGTCCTGCACGGCCTGGTCTGCAGCGGTGACCACATCCGTTTCGGTCGACTTGGTCGCAGCCACTTCGACGCCCTCAGTGCGCTTGCGCAGGGCCAAGTCACCTGCCTCGACGGCGACGGTTTTGGCGATGCGAAGGAGTTCGGCGAGGTACGTTTGTTCCATGTTTTCGAGACTACTGGGAAGCCGTGCCCGTCGATTTATGCTCAGCGGAGTAGCGGTTGTCATCCTGGGTGCCATCTTCGCTCCGCTGACTGTCCCGATCGGACTCGTGCTCCTCGGCATCTCCTTTGCAGATGTGCGCTACGGCACCAAGGGTGCAAAGCTGCTCACGCCTCGAGCCCTGTTGCTGACGGCGGTAATCGCCGGAGCGGCAATTACTATCACCGTCCTGCTGTCAACAGTTCCTGAATTGCAGACCGACTGGGAGACGCATACCGCCAACGACGGCCTCATCATGATGCTCTTCATCATCCAGATCATGCTCATGATTTGGCTTGCGGCAGCCACCGGATACCTGGGGTATGCCGCGTTGGTGCGGTTACGCCACGGCGAAGAAGCCCCCGAGGAACTCGAGGACTAACGAGCAACGAGGCTAGGCCTGGTAAGCCACGGTGCCGTCGATGTAGGTCTCGACGACCTTGATCTCATCCCAACCTGCAGCGGCGCTGGTCCACGGGTCGATGTCGACCACGGCGAAGTCAGCACGCTTGCCGACCTCGAGGGAGCCGCGGTCATCCGCGTGAATTTGCCAGGCGGCACCCGTGGTGATTGCCTTCAGAGCCTGCTCGGGAGTCGCACACTCGGCCGGGTTGAGCACCGAGCCGTCGGCCTCAAGCTGACGAAGCACGGCAGTGCGTGCGCTGAGCAGAGGGTGCACCTTGCTGACGTTGTAGTCAGAGTGAAGGCTCGGGCGCAGGCCCACCTTGTACGCTGTTGCGACACGGTCCAGGTGGCTGGCACGCTCCTCGCCGAGGATGGTGTCGCGGAAGGCGGCACCCCAGTAGTAAACGTGGTTCATCAAGAAGCTCGGGCTGATGCCGGCGGCAGCCATGCGCTCGAGCTGGTCGTCGGTTGTCACTGAGCAGTGCTCGAAGCGGTGACGAAGGTCAGTCTTGCCATAGGTGGGCAAGAGGCCTTCGAGGGTGCTCAGAGCAAATTCAACGGCAGCGTCACCGTTGACGTGGGTCATCAGCTGCCAGCCGTCATCGAGACCGGCCTTCAGAACATCGTGCATTCCCTCGGGAGTCCAGTTGGCGTGTCCGCCGGTGTCTTCGCCGAGGTAGGGCTGAGAGAAGTAACCCGAGCGACCCTGGTTCGAGCCATCCGTGACAACCTTCCACGCGTCTGCACGAACCATTTCGTCGCCACTGAAGGGGGTAACGCCTGCTTCTTTCCAGGTGGCTGCGGTCTCGGCCGAGGTCTTGCCGGCCATGATCGAGAACTGGGCGGTGGAGACGCGCACCGGAAGACGCTTTGCTCCGTTGAGCTGGTGCAACAAGGCAACCTCAGAGACGCCGGCGAGTGCACCCGTGACAGCCTCGCGAAGTGAGGTCACACCCTGGCTGGCACACATGTTCAGGATTTCAAGGATTCCCGCAGCCGTGTCTTGCGGCGTGGGGCGAGGGAGGCTGCCGGCAACCATCATGATTGCTCCGGCTTCACCGATCACACCGTTGAGCTTGCCGTCGGCACGACCAAAGTGGCCACCGGCGGGGTCTTGGGTGTTGTCGTCGACGCCGGCCTTGGCCAAGGCTGCCGAGTTTGCGTACAGGTAGTGCTGTGACGCGTTCATGACCATCACCGGGTTGTTGGGCGACACCTGGTCAAGAATCGTGCGGGTCAGGTCGGGCTCGCCGGGGTACAGGCTGGGGTCGAACAGCTTGCCGAGAACATACTGTCCGTCGGGGGTCTGTGCGGCGACATCCTTAATCTTGGCGACAACGCTGTCGAAGGTGGGGCACACCTCGTGCGAAACGTCGGTCCAGGTGAGGTTGAGCAACGAGGTCCAAATGTGCATGTGCGGCTCGATGAGACCCGGGATGATGATTCCTTCGGGCTTGATGATCGTGGTGGATGCGCTGGTGAGGCCCTCAACATCCGACAGCTTGCCCAGTCCGATGATCTGGCCGCCCGAGACAGCCATAGCCTCAGCGGTGGGCTGTGCGGGGTTGCCCGTCGAGATTTGGCCGAGAACGAGAAGATCAGCGGTCGCTGCGGTGGGCTTTGCCTTGGCGTGGTGCGCCGGGGTGATGTTGCTTCCCGCAGTCTTGACGTTGTCTCCGACGTGCGCGTGGGCAATTGGGTGCGGCGTGCAGCACGAATCAGTCATGGTTAAACCCCTTTTCTAGACCTTCGCTCAACCTAGCACCCGCAATCGAACGCTGCGAGAAGACGAAGGGAATTCAAAAAGTTCTAGCGTTCGAGCACGAGCGCGAGGCCCTGACCCACGCCGATGCAGATGGTCACCACGGCGACTCCGCCCCCGCGACGCTTGAGCTCGTGCGCAGCGTGACCGATGATGCGACCGCCCGACGCACCCAGCGGGTGGCCGATCGCAATTGCTCCGCCGTGAATGTTGAGCTCTGCGGGGTCGAGGTCGGGCCATCCGGCCAAGCAAGCCAACGACTGAGACGCGAAGGCCTCATTCAGCTCGACAAAGTCAACATCGGCCCAGGTCTTGCCCGCCTGCGCGAGCGCCTTGTTGGCGGCCTCGATGGGAGCAATGGGAAAGCGGTCAGGGTCAACACCGTGCACGCCTCGACCCGAGACGCGAGCCAGTGGCTCACCGGCGATAACGCCCTCTGCAGCAAGCAACACAGCCGACGCTCCGTCGTTAATCGACGACGAGTTGCCGGCGGTGACGGTGCCGGATCCATCTTTCGCAAAAAGTGGCTTCAAGCCGGCGAGGGTTTCAACGCTGGTGTCATCACGGATGCCTTCATCGCGCGCGAGCTCGAAGCCTGGCACCTGAGTGATCTCGTCTGCAAAGACGCCACTCGACCACGCCTGCGCGGCGAGCTGGTGCGATCGAGCAGCGAAAGCATCTTGTGCCTCGCGGGTGATGCCGTACTCCTGAGCAATCTTCTCGGCAGCTTCGCCGTTCGAAATCGTCCAGGGGGTCGGCAGCGCTCGGTTGACCATGCGCCAGCCGATGGCACTGTTCCACAGCGTCTGGTTGCCGACAGCAGGCCACGGTTTCGATGACTTTTCGACGATGAAGGGGGCTCGGCTCATGGACTCGACACCGCCGGCCAAAATGACCGTGCTGTCGCCAGCCTCAATCGCGCGAGCACCCTGAATCACTGCTTCAACCGAGGATGCACACAAGCGGTTGACCGTCACACCGGTGACCGACGTGGGAAAACCGGCCAGGAGCGCGCCAAATCGGGCCACGTTACGGTTATCTTCGCCGGCCTGATTGGCGTCACCGAAGATCACGTCGTCGATGCGGGCAGGGTCAAGACCGGTGCGCTCGACGGTGGCCTTCATCACGTGTGCGGCAAGATCGTCCGGGCGAACACCCGCGAGGGCACCGCCGGCACGACCAAAGGGAGTGCGAACGGCGTCGTAAATAAACGCGGCAGTCACGGTCACTTCCCTTCAGTCGAGGTTGCGTCGATCAGTGTGAGACCGGTGAGCGCAACGAGCTCCTCGAACGTATTGTCGCCGAAGACCTCGGTCACGGCAAAGCCCTCCGGCGTGACATCGAAGATGGCGTGGTCCGTGTAGACGCGGGACACCGAGCCCACACCGGTGAGCGGATAGGTGCACTTCGACACCAGTTTGGACTCGCCACTCTTGGTGAGAAGGTCGGTCATGACATAGACGTCTTTGGCTCCGATGGCCAGATCCATGGCGCCGCCGATCGCAGGAATCGCGCCGGGTGCACCGGTCGACCAGTTGGCGAGGTCGCCATTTTCGGCGACCTGGAACGCACCCAAAACACAGACGTCAAGGTGCCCGCCGCGCATCATCGCGAAGGAGTCAGCGTGGTGAAAATACGCCGCGCCCGGCAGTGCGGTGACTGCCTGCTTTCCGGCGTTGATCAGGTCGGGATCGACTAGCCCAGGCTCGGGCGACGAACCCATGCCAAGCATGCCGTTCTCGGTGTGCAAAATGATCTCGAGGTGCTTGGGCAGGTGGTTCGCCACGAGTGTGGGTGCACCAATGCCGAGGTTGACATAGGCCCCCTCGGGAATGTCCGCGGCAATGCGGGCAGCGAGTTGGTCGCGGTCGATTCCGACGCTCATCGCGCATCCCCCGATCCGGTTTCGGTCAAGGGTTGCCCATCGACATTTACGCCCCCGATGAACTCACCATTCGACAACCAACGACGCTCACCCAAGGCAACGACGCGATTCACGAAGATGCCTGGGGTGACAACACTCTCGGGGTCGAGTGCGCCCAGTTCAACGATCTCGTCAACCTGAACAATGGTGGTCTTGGCTGCCGTCGCCATGATCGGGCCAAAGTTGCGAGCCGTCTCACGGTAGACGAGGTTGCCCCAACGGTCACCCTTGAGAGCACTGATCAGAGCGAAGTCGGCTTTGATCGGGTACTCGAGCAAGTAGGTGCGGCCGTCAATCACACGCGTCTCTTTGCCCTCAGCGAGCTCGGTGCCTACGGCGGTTGGCGAATAAAAGGCACCGACTCCCGCGCCGGCGGCACGGATGCGCTCCGCCAGGTTGCCCTGAGGAACCAGCTCCAGTTCAATCGCGCCCTCGCGATACAGGCCATCGAACACCCACGAGTCAGACTGACGCGGGAACGAGCAGATGATCTTCTTGACCCGACGCTTTGCCAGCAGTGCCGCCAAGCCCGTGTCACCGTTTCCGGCGTTGTTGTTCACGATCGTGAGATCGGTCGCACCGTGATCGATGAGAGCGTCGATGAGCTCCACCGGCTGGCCGGCGCGGCCAAAGCCACCGATCAACACAGTGGCACCGTCAGGAATGCCGGCGACGGCCTCCTCGACGGTGGCAACAGTCTTGTCGATCATCGGTCAGCTCTCTAGGCGGTGGTGAACGGAAGAACCAGTCGCGACGGGTGGTCTGAGTCGCGGTAGATCTTGTGCGTGACGGGACGACCCACGGGAAGGTGGAACGCATCCGGTGGGAGAAGCGCGTTGTGCGCATCCGTCAACGGTTCATTACACGATAGCTCGAGCTCGAGGCGGTGACCCGGGGTGAACGTGGTCGCGAACGGATACAGGCGAATCACGTACTCCTCGATCTTGCCCGGCTCCACCGGCTGCGTGCGGGTGTGCGGGTGATACGGGTTGCCCTCGGTGGTGCGGTCGTCGAGCTCGCGGTGCGAGGCCTTCAAGAAACCGGTCGTGACCAGCTGGCGGCTGCCGCCAGGAGCAACATCCCACAGGCGCAGAATGAAGTTGCTGTCGTCCTGATCGATCGACGCGAAGATGTGCGCAGCACCGGTTCCGATCATCTCGGTGGGCTTCTCGAACGGCTCGGTCGTCCAGTTGATGATCTCAACCTTGTCGGTGACGGTCAGCGGCGCTTGGAAGAACCCGTCGGGTGCGGCGTGCTCGGAGCTCATGAGTTCAGGCTCGAGCGAGAGCTTGCGACGCGGACGCAGGAATAGCGAGCGGTAGTCCACCTCTTTAGGCGGCCAGTTGGTGCCTTCGACATGCTGACGCGAGCCCTCGACGAACACGCGAACGGCGGGCTCATCCATGACACCGTTGTCGATGCCCTTGATCCAGTAGTCGTACCAGCGGAACATCTTGTCGTGCTCTTCGATGAACGGGCG
>CAZPVE010000029.1:0-9049 GCA_964589925.1 uncultured Aurantimicrobium sp.
GTGCTTGATCTCCGAAGCAATGTTCTTGAGCAGACCCTTGCGCAAGTGCAGGGGAGCGACGAGAAGACGCTTGAACTTCTTCTCGATGGCGTAGCCCGACAGCTCGTTGAACAGACGGGAGAGGTCTTCGCCCACTTCGCGGTCTGCGGTGAAGAGCCCGAGGTCTTCGTAGATGCGCGATGTCTTGGGGTTATAGTTTCCGGTTCCCACGTGGCTGTAGTGCTGCAGCTTGTCGCCTTCTTGGCGAATGACGAGTGCGAGCTTGCAGTGGGTTTTGAGGTCGACGTGACCGTACACCACGTGCACGCCAGCCTTCTCGAGCTTGCGCGCCCAGGTGATGTTGGCTTGTTCGTCGAATCGGGCCTTGACCTCAACGAGGGCCAGCACCTGCTTGCCTGCTTCAGCGGCGTTGATGAGGGCCTGAACGATGGGGCTGTCACCCGAGGTGCGGTAGAGCGTCTGCTTGATGGCCAGCACCTTGGGGTCGCGTGCGGCCTGCTCTAGAAACGCCTGCACACTCGTCGAGAACGACTCGTACGGGTGGTGAACCAGGATGTCGCCCTTGCGGATGGCCTGGAAAATCGACATCGTCTCGTTGGAGTCTTGGCTCACGAGGTTCGGGTTCGTGATCGGGACGTGCGGCGCGTAGTGCAGGTCGGCACGCTTGATTCCCGAGATCTCGAACAGGTTGCCCAGACCGAGTGGCTCGGGCAGGCGGAACACCTGTTCTTCAGTGATGTCGAGCTCGTTGATCAGGAGGTCGAGGGTGACCGAATCCATTGATTCAGAAATCTCCAGGCGGATGGGCGGGCCGAAGCGGCGGCGCAGCAGTCCCTGCTCGAGGACCTGAATCAGGTTTTCGCTCTCGTCTTCGTCGATGACCACGTCTTCGTTGCGTGTGACTCGGAACACGTGGTGCTCGAGCACGTCCATGCCGGGGAAGAGGTCTTGCAGGTGGTGCGCGATGAGGTCTTCGAGGGCAATGAAGCGCAGGTTCTTGAGGTCGGAGGTGGACCCGATCGGCACAAACCGGGGGAGCATCTGCGGGACCTTGAGGCGAGCGAATTCCTCGGTGCCGGTGCGCGAATTGCGAACGCGAACCGCGAGGTTGAGCGAGAGGCCCGAAATGTAGGGGAAGGGGTGAGCCGGATCGACGGCCAGCGGCATCAGAACCGGGAAGATCTGCTCGCTGAAGTAGGCACTGAGCTGCGACTGCTCGTCGTCAGACAGGGCAGACCAGGTGGTGAGGTGGATGCCTTCGGCTGCGAGAGCTGGTCGAACATGGTCGATAAATGTTTGGGCGTGCTCGTGCTGGAGCTCGAGCGCAGCCGCGGTTACCTCAGAGAGAACCGACGCAGGTGACTGCCCAGTGTTTGTGGGAACAGCCAAGCCGGTGACAATGCGGCGCTTGAGGCCGGCAACGCGAACCATGAAGAACTCGTCGAGGTTGCTTGCAAAAATGGCCAAGAAGTTGGCCCGCTCGAGCAGCGGGATGGCGGGATCCTGAGCGAGTTCGAGCACTCGGCGGTTGAAGGCAAGCCAGCTCAGCTCACGGTTGAGATAGCGATCGAGGGGAAGGTCGGCCGTCTGTTCAATGTCAATCACGTCGAAGTCACCGTCAACCTGATCGAAGTCTGTAATGTCGTGGCGGTCGTCTGCAGTCACGTGCTTAATTCTCTATACCGATGTGAACGTGAGGTTAAGCGTTCGAATGCTCTGACGCCGAATTCGCATCCTCGGTCGCGTTGAATCGGTAACCCACGTTGCGCACGGTGCCGATGAGCTGCTCCATGTCGCCGAGCTTCGCGCGGAGGCGACGCACGTGCACATCGACCGTGCGCGTGCCGCCGAAGTAGTCGTAGCCCCACACCTCGGAGAGCAGCTGTTCGCGCGTGAAGACGCGGTTGGGGTGCTGCGCCAAGAACCGAAGCAGCTCGAACTCTTTGTAGGTGAGGTCGAGGGCGCGGTCGTTCACCTTCACCGAGTAGCTGGCCTCGTCAATGACGACGCCCGAGGCAGAGATTCGAGCTTCACCCGGAGTCTCGGCGAGGGCGCGACCCAACACAAGGCGGATGCGCGCGTCGACTTCGGCCGGACCGGCGGTTTCGAGCACGACGTCGGCCACCTCCCAGTCGGGAGTCACAGCGGCCATGCCGCCCTCGGTCACCACAAGGATGAGGGGAGCGTTGAGACCAGTGGCGTGCAGAATTTTGCAGAGCGTCTTTGCTGCGACGAGATCAGCGCGAGCATCCAAAACGATGATGTCGCTGTGGGGAGCGGTCACGAGCTGAGCGGGCTCGGCGGCAATCACGCGAACCTGGTGAGACAGCAACGAAAGTGCGGGAAGAACATCACCGCTGAGGCGCGACGCGAGAACGAGAACAGAAGCCATTCGTTCCTCCTTCGTCGTCCTATATTTCGGAGAAGTTAAGTCTATCGTCGCTTTTTGCCCTTCCTACTCGCGGAATTCCCCAGACCATAAATGAGGCCCTCCGCGCTTAGGATGGTTCCATGCTCGTTGGACTCGAACTCTTCTTCATTGGCCTGCTTGGTCTCGCCAGTTTGGCCATTGCCTGGATCGCCGGCATCGTCGTCTACAAGCTGTACAAGGGCCAGCGCTAAGGCGCAGTTATGACTGACGCTTCGTCGTCGTCGATTCCTCTGGGGAACCCTTTTACGCAGCAGCGCGATTTGGTGCGCGGTAAAGCTGCCGTTGTTTTTCCTGACCGGGGCGTGGTTGCCCTCACGGGATCTGAGCGCCTGAGCTATCTCGATTCCCTGGTCAGTCAGGATGTTGCCCGCCTCGCGCCTGGTGAAAGCGCCGAAGCTCTTCTTCTTGACCCGACCGGACGCGTCGAGCGGGCCATGCGCATCGTCGATGACGGGTCGACAAGCTGGCTCCTCGTTGACCGGGACCAGGCGGCGCCATTGGCGGCTTTTCTAGACCGCATGACGTTCAGCAAAGACGCTGCCGCTCACGACGCCAGCGACGAGTTCCAGACTGTTGGATTTTTCGAGGGCGGGACTGCCTCAGTGGCGATTGCGTCTCTGGTTGCGTCGCCGGCTGGCACCCCGTTGATCTGGGTCGATCCATGGCGTGACGTGGTGACTGGCGGGTGGCAGTATGCCGATGCAGTCGGGCATCCGGCTGCCGGCTGGACCTATCGCGAGGCTCTCGTGGAGCGCTCGCGGGAGCCTGAAATCGCACGGGCTGTCGAGCTCGTGGCACCTGACGCCTGGGATGCGCTCCGCGTCGCCGCCTGGCGCCCGAGTCTGGCCACCGAAGTCGACGGTGCCGCACTTCCGCACGAAACAGACTGGCTGCGCACCGCGGTGCACCTCAATAAAGGCTGTTACCGGGGGCAAGAAACCGTGGCCAAGGTGCACAACCTCGGTCACCCGCCGCGCCGCCTAACTCTGCTGCACCTGGACGGATCGACGAACATCCTGCCTGCCCCGGGGGCGGAGGTCTTGCTCGACGGAGAAGCCGCCGGCCACGTCACGATTGCCGTCCGCCACTTCGAAGACGGCCCGATTGCTCTCGCTCTTCTTAAGCGTTCGGTGCCCGCTGATGCACGGCTCACGGTGGTCAGCGACGAGGGTGAGGTGGCTGCCAGCCAGGTCGTGATCGTTCCGGCCGATGCCGGCAAGGCGATTGATGTGCCGCGCATCCCGCGACTGGGTGCCGTTAGCCGAGAGGGCTAACCTCGCTGGCTAGCTCCACACAAAGCCGGCCGGGGCAACGCTCGCCCAGTCGACCGTAATCTCGCCGAGCTTCCAGCGCGTGCGCCCGGCCTGCACTGGCCATCCGTTGGCCTTCATGGTTTCAACGGTGGCGACCCAGCGTTGGACCGCCCCAAAACTGCTCAAAGCAGCGTGCGTTTGCCACGCCCGATCTAGCTCGACCATAAGCCGGTGGATGCTCTCGCCCTCCACATTGCGATGAATCAGCACTTTCGGCAGGCGCTCGGCCGCAATCGAGGGCGCCTCGAGTGCGTCGAGCTTGAGTGACAGGCTCAGCGACTGCGGTCCTTCGGCGGTAACCGCCACCCAGGTGGATACCCGCCCGATCTCATCGCAGGTGCCTTCGATCAGCACGCCGCCCGGAGCGAGGGCCGCGACCATGCGCTTCCACGCTGGGAGAACATCCGCCTCGTCGTATTGCCGCAACACATTGAATGCGCGAATCATCGCGGCGCGCTGACCAGCTGGCAGGGGCGTCTCGAAGCCGCCGAGTTCAAAGCGCACCCCGGTCACTTCGCGCCCGGCCGAGGCCCATGCAGCGAGTTCCGCGCGGGCGCTAGCCACCCGATCCGGGTCGATTTCGAAGCCGATGAGCTGCGCATCCGGGCGCACTTTTCGGATGCGCTCAATGAACTCAACCGGGGTCACGGCCTTGGCACCATACCCGAGGTCAACGACCAGGGGATCTGGGGCCGTGCGCATACCAGGCCAGGCTTGAGCCCATCGGTCGACGCGACGCAGACGGTTTGGGTTCGTCGTTCCGCGAGTGATTGAGCCAACGGGCATGTCTCTAGTCAATCAGTGCACCCAATAAACTTGGAGCATGACTGAGCACACTCTGATTCTTCTTCGCCACGGCCACTCCGAGTGGAACGAGCGCAATCTCTTCACTGGCTGGGTTGACTGCCGCCTGAGCGAGAAGGGCATCGCCGAAGCTAAGCGCGCTGGTGCATTGCTGCGCGAGAAGAATGTGCTTCCCGATGTGCTCTACACGTCTCTTCTGACTCGCGCCATTCAGACCGCAAACCTCGCACTCGAGGCCGCCGACCTCGCCTGGCTGCCGGTCAAGCGCAGCTGGCGTCTCAACGAGCGTCACTACGGTTCGCTGCAGGGACTCGACAAGGCTGCGACCCTCGAGAAGTATGGCCCCGAGCAGTTCCAGACGTGGCGTCGTTCGTTCGATGTGCCGCCGCCCCCGATTGCCGAAGACAACGAGTTTTCGCAGGCACACGACCCCCGCTACAAGGGAATCGACGGCGCTATTCCGGCTACCGAGTGCCTCAAGGATGTCATCGAGCGCATGATTCCTTACTGGGTTTCCGACATCACCAAGGATCTCGCCGCCGGCAAGACCGTTCTGGTCACCGCTCACGGCAACTCGCTTCGCGCGCTGGTCAAGCACCTGGATGGCATCTCGGATGACGAAATCGCTGAGCTCAACATCCCGACCGGTATTCCGCTGGTGTACAAGCTGGACGAGAACTTCAAGCCGATCGCGAAGGCCGAATACCTGGACCCCGAGGCTGCCGCTGCCGGTGCTGCAGCCGTCGCGGCTCAGGGCACCAAGAAGTAGCTTTCAACAAGAAATCCCCCGGCCACGAAGCCGGGGGATTTGTTGATGTTCTCAGTGCGAGATTAGTTCTCGGGCTCTACCCAGTCACCGGTGGCCAGGTAGCGCACCTTCTTGGCGATCGAGATGGCGTGGTCGGCGAAACGCTCGTGGTAGCGGCTTGCCAGAGTGGCGTCGACGGTGTCAACCGGGGTGCCCTTCCAGGTCTCACCGAGAACCTTGTCGAAAACGCTCAGGTGCAGGTCGTCGATGATGTCGTCAACGTCGCGCATCTGATCGATGATTGCGAGGTCTTGGGTCTTGAGGAGCTGCACCAAGAGACCGGCGATCTCGACGTCGCGCTCACCCATCTTCTTGAAGGTTCCCCGCAGACCCTTGGCGATGGCCTTTTCAGGGAAGCGGTAGCGAGTGAGCTGAGCGATGTGGTCAGCCATGTCACCCATGCGCTCGAGTGAAGCGCTCATGCGCAGCGCACCAACGACGATGCGAAGGTCGCGTGCGACGGGCTGCTGACGACCCAGAATCTGAATGGAGAGCTCGTCAAGTGAGATAGCGAGTTCGTCGATTGCGGGGTCATTCTCGATGACCGTCTCAGCAAGAGTTACGTCACTGTTGGTGAACGCCTCAGTCGCCTGAGTGATGGCAGTCTCCACGAGGGTGGCCAGCTCGACCAGGCGGTCTTTAGCCTCGAACAGCTCTTCTTTGAATACTTCGCGCATTGTTCCTACTCCTCCAACATCTGCCCCATAAGTATGGTGGGCTTCCTGTCGACCTAAGTAACGTAATCCACCTTCAAAAGTGAACGGATTGCACACAGTAGGTGAAATTTCGTTGCCGTCACCCTATCGCGGGCCAAAAGCTTTTTGTGCGCGACCATCCTTGCTCTAGCGTTTAAACCACGATGACAATCTGGATGATTATCCTGTGCCTCGCGGTGGGAGCCGGCGTGGGTGTTGTCGTGACCCTTCTGGTTAATTCCTCGATGCGCCAAGTCGACTCCGCGGTGAATTTGTCATCGTCGATGCTTCCCCGGGGTGTGGCCGAACTCGTCTCATTGATCGAGATTCCGCTCGTGATTGTCGATGGCTCGGGTGAGATCGTCGCCATGTCGCCAGGAACCGATGACCTCGGTCTCACTAAGAACGCCCGCTTCGTTTCGCAGGATGTTCGTGAGATTGTCCGTCGCGTGCGAGCAACTGGTCGCCCCGTCACCAAGGAACTTGAGTTTTCGCGTGGCCGCCTGAGTGCCTCGACCGTGACCCTGTCGCTTCGCGCTGACCGTTTCGGTCAAAGTTTCGTGCTCGTTGTTATTGCCGACAAGACCGAAATGCGCCGTCTTGAAGAAGTTCGGCGCGACTTCGTGGCAAACATCAGTCACGAACTCAAGACTCCGATTGGTGCCGTGACACTCTTGGCCGAGGCGCTGAATCAGGCTGCCGATGACCCCTCCACGGTTCGACACTTTGCCGAGCGCCTCTCCGACGAGGCCGAGCGCCTGGCGACCCTCACTCGCGAAATCATTGACCTTTCCAAGCTCCAGGCCGACGAGGGCCTCGAGCCATTCAAGGCTGTTGACCTCAACGATGTTGTGGCTGCCGCCGTGGACCACAACCAGGTCGCTGCACGCTCGCGTGATCTCGAATTCGTCGTAGGACATCAAGACGACGCCATCGTCATGGGTGATTCGGCCCGTCTCGTGATGGCCGTGAGCAACCTGATTGCTAACGCCGTCGCATACTCGACGCCTCCAGGTCGAATCGGCATTGGCATCACCGACACGGGCAAGTTCATTGAGGTCGCGGTGACCGACAACGGCATCGGCATGACTAAAGAAGAGACCGAGCGAGTATTCGAGCGTTTCTACCGCACCGATAAGGCACGGTCTCGTTCGACGGGCGGCACTGGTCTTGGCCTGAGCATGGTCAAGCACATCGTCAACCACCACGACGGCGATGTTCGTGTGTGGTCCAAGCTCGGCAGTGGCTCCACCTTCACGATTCGTATCCCATCCGCCCGCCCGCAAAAAGACTCTGACCAGAACAAAGAGACGACCAAAGACAAAGATAAGGTGGCCTAAGCCATGACGAAGATTCTTCTCGTCGAAGACGAAATCGCCCTCAGCGAGCCCTTGGCGTTCCTTCTGGGCCGTGAAGGCTACGAGGTTGATGTTGCCGAGGACGGCCGTGTGGCCCTCGACAAGTTCGGCGTCGGCACCTACGACCTCGTGCTTCTTGACCTCATGCTGCCTGAGGTTCCGGGTGTTGAGGTGTGCCGACAGATTCGATCCGCGTCGAACACGCCAATCATCATGTTGACCGCCAAGGACACCGAGGTTGACATCGTGGTGGGCCTTGAGCTGGGCGCCGACGACTACGTCACCAAGCCCTACTCGACGCGTGAGCTACTTGCCCGAATCAAGGCCGTTCTTCGCCGCCGTACCGACGAGGTTGTCGAAAGCGACTCGGCCGTGTTGCGCTCGGCACACGTCTCGTTGGACTCCGAGCGTCACACCCTGCACGTCAACGGCAAGCAGACGCCGATTCCGCTCAAGGAGTTCGAACTTCTCGAGTACCTCATGCGCAACGCAGGCCGAGTCTTGACTCGCGGTCAGCTCATCGACCGGGTGTGGGGCAGTGACTACTTCGGTGACACCAAGACCCTCGACGTGCACATCAAGCGCATCCGTTCACGCATCGAGGAAGACCCCAAAAACCCGGTCATGTTGCTGACCGTGCGTGGTCTGGGCTACCGCTTCGAAGAAGCGAACTAGCCAGGATTATTGGCGGTTTGCCCTAGCCCGCGGGGGTTGCAGATGGTGCCGGTGTAGCCTCGGCGACCTTGGGCTCCAGGCCCTTGTACTCAGGCTGACCGGTGCTCAGGACGGGGACAAGAGTGCTGACCGTTTCGATTCCGTCAGTGAACGCAAGCTCAATGAGCGAGCCCGGCTTGGTGGCGATGTTGTTCAGGATGATCTGAGCATCGCCGTGTCCGCCCCAGGTGGTTCCCTGAAGGTCGCTCGAGGGAATGAGCTGCTCGACCTTGCCACCACCGGCGTACGTGATGGTCAGTTTGATGTCTGAGCCAGTGGTGTTGACGCCCGTTAGCAGGAGGCTGCCGGTGATTCCGTCGTTGCTAATCACGATGAGATCGCGCAGTGAGAGGGCTCCGACGTTGACGCCGACTCCGTCGCTCGCGTCGTAGTGCTTGGTGGTGGCCTGAGGCTGAATCAGGTTGCAACCGGTGGTGCCGAGTGCGACACCAACAGCAAGGGCGGCAGCGATAGCGATGCGGAACTTCACGTTTGAAGGCCTCCAAAATAGGGAGTTCAGGGTGCTGACCCGAGCGGGTTAACCCCGAACCAAGTACGAAAAAAGTCTAGCCCACCGATTGTTTTGCCCGCCGCGATTGGTCACCGCTGAGCGAAAACTGCCCCGGAATCTGTGGCCAAGATGCCGTGGTAAACTGGAAGTCTTGCGAAGGGTTCCAAAACATGCAATTTGTCGTTGGCGAAACGGTTGTCTATCCGCACCACGGCGCAGCGAGTATCACTGAGGTGAAAAAGCGCGTCATCAAGGGCGAAGAGAAGCTCTACCTCAAGCTCCACGTCGTTCAGGGCAACCTCACTATTGAGGTCCCCGCCGAAAACGTTGACCTTGTGGGTGTTCGCGACGTGATCGACAAGGCTGGCCTCGAAGCCGTCTTCGATGTTCTTCGCGCCCCCTTCACTGAGGAGCC
>CAZPVE010000030.1:0-8786 GCA_964589925.1 uncultured Aurantimicrobium sp.
ACCTTTATTGCGCGGTGGCTCCATAGGCGGCGGTTGGCTGCTGCTGCGTGATGCAGTGGATGCCGCCTCCGCGAGCAAACAGCGGGCGCGCATCCACGAGCACAATCTCGCGACCGGGGTAGGCCTCGCGCAGAATGGCCGCAGCGCGCTCGTCGCCGGGGTCGTTGAACGCACACAGGATCACGGCGCCGTTGACGATGTAGTGGTTGATGTAGGAGTAGTCGACCCAGCCCTCCTCGTCGCGCAGAGTGTCGGGGGCGGGCACAGGCACGACCCGAAAACCTTCGGCCGTCATCTGCTCGATGACCTCGCGGCTGACCTCAAAGTCGGGATGCTCGGGGTTGCGCTGGTCATGCACGAGCACGGTGTTCGGATCGGCAAAGCAGGCCACGATGTCGACGTGCCCGCGGGTGCCGAACTCGTCATAGTCGCGAGTCAGTCCGCGCTTGAGCCAAATCACCCGGTCGCAGCCGATCGTGCTGAAGAGTTCTGCCTCGACGTGTTCGCGGCTCCACAGCGGGTTGCGGCCCTCCCCGCGTTGCACGGTCTCGGTCACAAGTACGACACCCTCGCCGTTCACGTGGATGCCCCCGCCTTCGTTCACGAGCCGTGAGTCAATCACCTCAACGTCGGCGTGCTCGGCCACAAAACCACCGATTTTCGCGTCCTTCTCCCACGTGGCCCAGCTCTGCTGGCCCCATCCGTTGAAGACCCAGTTGATCGCCGAAACCCCTCCGGTCATGCCGCGCACAAAGGTAGGGCCGATGTCTCGCATCCAGGCGTCGTCGAGCGGCGCGGTTACGAGCTCAACGCGTTCGTCGAGCCACTCTCGAGCAACTCCCTCATCACCCGGGTTGACCACCATCGTCACTGGCTCGAAGCGCACCACAGCATTAGCAACGGATGCCCAGCATGCGCGCGCCTCGTCGGCATCGGCGTTGCTTTCGCCCAATGTGTATTCGGCAGAGGGCCACGCCATCCAGGTGCGCTCGTGAGGTTCCCACTCGGCCGGCATGTGGGGACCGCAGGTCACCAGTTCGATCACCTGCGGGGGCGGGTTCTCACTCACGCGGACCAAACCCCGGCGATGCCACCACCGGCGCCGTCACCGTTGGCCTGGCGTGGGTTGGCAACCGGCTCGGTGAGTGCGCCGTAGGTGTCGGGTCGGCGGGTTGCCAGGAACGGAAAGAGGTCGAGCCAGTCGCGACGCTGGTCGAGGTCGAGGTCGGCGACAACCGCGAAGTCACCTTCGCGTGGTGCCTGCGCCAAGACGCGGCCATAGGGATCTGAGATAAACGACGAGCCATAGAACGTGATTGCACCCTCGTTGCCCCAGCGGTTCGGCACCACCATGAAGGTTCCGTTCGCGATGCCATTGCCCACGATGACCTGGTGCCAGAGCGGCTCGGTGTCGAAGTCGGGGTGGTCGGGTTCGCTGCCAATCGCGGTCGGATACACCAGCACCTCGGCTCCGCGCAGCGAGTAGTTGCGCGCGACCTCGGGGAACCATTCATCCCAGCAGGTGGGCATGCCCAAGCGCACGGTGCCCGATCCGGCGATGTCAACCGGATGCACGGGGTAGGGCTCCCCGGCGGCAGAGCCGGGCGTGAAGTACTCGTCTTCGTAGTAGCCGGCCGTCACCGGAATGTGCAGCTTGTCGGTCTGGCCGTGCAGGCCTCCGTCGGGGCCAACCAGGATTGCCGTGTTCCAACCGCGCCCGTCGGGAAGGTCGTCATAGCGAAACAGCGATGCGTGCACGAAAACGCCGTGCTCTTTCGCCGCAGTAGAAGCCAACTCAAAAGTGGGTCCGTCGAGGTGCTCTGCGGTGGCGTTGGGCACGCCGCTTGGGCGAACATCCGCCGGGTAACGGCTAAGCGTGAGCTCTGGGAGAAAAACAATCTTTGCGCCGGCACGCGCCGCGGTTGCGATTCCGTCAAGCAAGGTCGCCGTGTGCTCAGCAGCATCCTCATGCCACTTTGTCTGCACCAGCCCGACGCGCACCGGGGTGCGCTCGCTGGTTTTGACTCGAGACAGTGACGGCAGGGCCTGCCCAACGATGAGTTCCATGCCTCTAATCTGCCCTATTTAGTCAGCCATGGTGTCGAGAATCTCGACGAGAAGTTCGAGCGAGGTCTGGGGGTTCAAGATGGCAACGCGCGAGTTCGGACGACCCTGGTGCGAGCTCGGCGTAACCAGAGCAATCTGATCGTCGATGAGCTTTTGGCTCCACCTCTTGTAGTCCTCGATCTCCCAGCCGATGCGCTCCCACACAACGATCGACAGCTCGGGGTCACGCACCAGCTTCACATAGGGGCGCTCGCGGATGATGTCGGCGAACTGCTGTGCCACCTCGATGTTGTAGGCAATCGTCTCGCGGTATGCCTTCACGCCATATGTGGCCAGCGAGAACCAGAACGGCAAACCGCGGGCGCGACGGGTCAAGTGGATGGCGTAGTCGCTGGGGTTCCACTCGGTCGCTTCGCTCACCACGTCGAGGTATTCACCATGCTGCGTGTGCGCGCGCCGACCCATCTCGGGGTCGCGATAAATCAGGGCGCACGCGTCATAGGGGGCATACAGCCACTTGTGCGGGTCAACGATGAACGAGTCAGCCATCTGCACGCCGTCATAGAGCGGCTTGTGAGCGGGGGAGAGCATTCCGGCGATGCCGTAGGCGCCATCCACGTGGAACCAGACATCGTGCGCTTTGGCTACCTCGCCCACAGAACGCAGGCGGTCGACGATGCCGAAGTTGGTGGTGCCGGCAGTGGCGACGACCGCGAAAACGTTGCTCCAGTCATCCACGATGGCTTCGATGGCCTCGCCGTTGAGGCGCCCACTCTCGTCGACGGGAACTTTGATGATGTCGCAACTCATCACGCGAGCGGCGTGAGCAAGCGACGAGTGAGCCTCAACCGAGCACACGAAGCTCCACCGGGCGGGGATGGGCAGGCCGGCTGCCTCCTTCTTGGCGATTGCCGCTTCGCGTGCGGCCACCAGTGCCGACAGGTTTCCAATCGTGCCACCTTGCACGAACGCTCCGCCAGCACCCTGGGGCAGGCCTACTTCAGCAGCCAGCCATTCAAGAACCTGGTTCTCGGCGAACACTGCACCCGAGCCCTCCAGCCAGGTTCCGCCATAGAGCGAGCTGGCCGAAACGACCATGTCAAACACGGATGCTGCCTCAGTCGCTGCCGAAGGAATGAAGGCGAGGTAGCCGGGGTGGTCCACCGAGATGCTCGCCGGGGCGAACACGTCGCGAAACACGTCTAGCGCGGCATCCCCGCCGATGCCTTCCTCAGTGATCGTTCCACTGCCGGTCGCCGCCAGCTGCTGGGGCGAAACCGGGCCATCAAGCGGCACGGGATAGAGATCTAGACGGTATTTGGCATACCGCCACACCTTCTCGCGCAGCGCGTGGCTTTCGGGGGTGTGCTCGTGCATCGAAAGTGGGGGTGTCACAGCTCCCGAGCCTAGCTGTTTGTGGTGACACGCCGTGTCCAAAACTTTTTTCTGAACACTTTTCGAGCCCAACTTCCGCATGATGACGCGGTTTTTTGACCCCAAAAAGCCTAACCCTCAAGTAAAACTCTCAACCACTACATGTAGTGGGATGACAAGTGTGTAATTCCGGGTATATAGTGAAATTCCACCGCAGGAACGCGGTAGAAATCGCAAGATTTCGACACAGATTTTTGGAGGCATCCCATGAACTTTGATTCAAACGACACCGTAGGTGGCTACGCAGTACCCGTCGACCCGATGGACATGCTGCAGTGCGACAGCTGCCAGTAATTCGGCACTAAAAACAACTCGAAGGGCCCCGGCGAAGACGCTGGGGCTTTTCGCTTGCCCCGAAGCCCCGAAACGCCCGTCGATAGAATGAAATCATGGCCGTCAATCCTGAATTAGTGGGGCGCGAATTTCCCCCCACGGCGCCGTATCTGGTGGGTCGCGAGAAGATTCGCGAGTTCTCCCGTGCGGTCTTTGCCACCCACCCGATAAACCTTGACCCGGCTGCGGCCCAGGCTGCAGGCTACGCCGACGTCGTGGCCCCGCCCACATTCGCCGTGGTCATTCAAGAGGGCACGCTCGGCCAGCTCCTCGCCGACCCCACCGCGGGCATCGAGTTGACGCGCGTTGTGCACGGTAGCCAGCAGTTCAGCTACAGCCGCCCCATCGTGGCTGGCGACGAACTCACTGCGCAGCTCAACGTCGAGAGCGTCAAGAGTCTCGGTGCTAACTCGCTCGTGACCGCGGTTTCGACCATCACCGACGCCGCCGGCGCCCACGTGTGCACCGCCACGTCCGTTCTGCTGGTGGGAGGAGACGCCTAATGTCTGCACCGCTGACTCATACCCTTGATTCGCTCACCGTTGGTGACGTCATCGCGACCGCAACCTACGCTGTCGACCGCGGCAATCTCGTTCGCTACGCCGGCGCATCCGGTGACTTCAACGCCATTCACTACCGCGACGACATCGCTGAGGCCGTCGGCCTCCCCGGCGTTCTCGCGCACGGCATGCTGACCATGGGCCTCTCGGTGCAGCCCGTGGTGGATTGGATTGGCGACCCCGGTCGGGTTCGCGATTACCAGGTCAAATTCACTCGCCCCATCGTGGTCGAGCTTTCCGGCCCGAGCACGATCGAGGTGTCGGCGGCCATTGGTGCGATCGATCTGGATGCACAGACCGCGCGCGTCGACCTCACGGTTACGCACGCCGAGGTCACCGTGCTCGGCAAAGCTCAGGTTCAGGTCACCTTCGCCTAACTCATGACCACGTTCGCCGAACTGACCACGACGAAAGTCGGCGGTGCGGCGCGCTCGGTGCTTGAAGCTCACAGCCGCGAAGAACTGATCGCGGCCTACGCTGGCCTCGACTTTGATGAACCCGTGCTCGTGCTCGGGCAAGGCTCGAACACGGTGGTGGGCGACGACGGCTTCGACGGCGCCGTGATTCTGGTGCGCTCGCAGGGCATCGAGACCCTGAGTGACGACGGCCGCACCATCCTGATTCGTGTTCACGCCGGCCACAACTGGGACGACCTTGTTGTCTGGGCCGTCGACAACGGCCTGGCCGGCATCGAAGGCATGTCCGGCATTCCTGGCACGGTCGGTGCCGCTCCGGTTCAGAACATCGGCGCCTACGGACAAGAGCTCGAAAGCGTCATCATGGGAGTCGAGTTTCTCGACGAGGGCGCGGCCGAGCCGGTCAGGCTCGAGGCGCACGAGCTCGGATTCGCGTTCCGCACCTCGATCTTCAAACAGGGTCGCGCTGGGGTTATCCTCACCGTTGACCTGCGGCTGACGCGCGCCGAGTCTGGCATGAGTGAGCCCATCGCCTACTCCCAGTTGGCGACCGCGTTGGGTCGTGAGCTGGGTGACACCGCAGCGCTCAAGGATGTGCGCGAGCGCGTGCTGGAGTTGCGTCGTAGCAAGGGCATGCTCCTCGATGTCAACGACCCGGACACCAACAGCACGGGGTCGTTCTTTATGAACCCGATTGTGCGCGCATCCTTTGCTCTCGACCTACCGCCCGAGGCGCCGCGCTGGCCGGTCGATGAAGACGGACAGCTGGTCAAGCTCAGTGCGGCTTGGCTCATCGAAAACGCGGGCATCCCGAAGGGCTTTCGTCTCGCCGGTTCGCAGGCGGCGGTCTCCAGCAAGCACACCCTCGCATTGACGAACCAAGGCGGCGCCACGGCCGACCAAATTCTCGAGCTCGCGCGCTGCATTCAGGCGGTCGTGCAGTCGAACTTTGGGCTGATTCTGCAGCCCGAGGCAATGCTCATCAACGCCGAGATCTAACTCGGCATTCACTCGCGAGAAGCCGCTAGCTGAACAGCTTCTGCAGGCGCTGGATGCCCTCGAGCAGCGGCGCGTCACCCAGGGCGTAGCTGAACCGCAGGTAGCCGCTCGGGCCGAACGCTTCGCCGGGAACCGCAGCCACCTCGGCCTGGTCAAGGATGAGGTCGGCCAGCTCGAGCGACGTGGTGGGTGTGACGCCACCCCAGGTCTTGCCCAGCAGGCCGGTCACGTCAGGGTAAACGTAGAACGCGCCCTCAGGAGTGGGGGTAACCACGCCAGGAATCTTGTTGAGCTCGGCAACGATCACCTTGCGGCGCCGGTCGAAGGCTTGGCGCATTTCTTCAACGCAGTCCTGCGGGCCGGTGAGGGCGGCTAGTGCAGCACGCTGAGCGATGTTGTTTACGTTGCTCGACAGGTGCGACTGCAGGTTTGCTGCACCCTTCATGGCATCGGCGGGGCCGACCATCCAGCCCAGTCGCCATCCGGTCATGGCATAGGTCTTGGCAACACCGTTCACCAGGATGGTTCGGTCAGCCAGCGCAGGAACAGCCTCGACGATCGACACGGCACGCACGCCGTCGTAGGTGAGGTTCTGGTAGATCTCGTCGCTGATGACCCACAGGCCGTGTTTCTCGGCCCATTCGCCGATGGCCTTCGTCTGCTCGGGGGAGTAGACCGAACCGGTCGGGTTCGACGGCGACACGAAAAGGAGCACCTTCGTGCGCGGAGTGCGAGCGGCCTCGAGCTGATCGACCGTGACGAGGTAGTCCTGGTCAGCGCCGGCGAATACATCGACCTGCACGCCGCCGGCGAGCTTGATGGCCTCGGGGTAGGTGGTCCAGTACGGCGTGGGAACGAGAACTTCATCGCCCGGATCGAGCAACGTGGCAAACGCCTGGTAGACGGCCTGCTTGCCACCGTTAGTCACGACGACCTGAGCGGGCGGGGCATCCCACCCGCTGTCGCGCTTGGTCTTTGCCGCGATGGCCTCGCGCAGTTCGGGTAATCCCGCGGCCGGCGTGTAGCGGTGGTTCTTCGGATCCTTCACGGCAGCCACGGCTGCCTCAACGATGTGCGCCGGGGTTGGAAAGTCGGGTTCACCTGCGGCGTAGCTGATTACCGGTCGACCGGCGGCTTGCAGGGACTTGGCTTTCGCATCCACTTTCAATGTCGCCGATTCGGCGATGGAGGCGATGCGGGTCGAGATACGCTTCAATTCAGGCACTCGTCAAGTTTAGGTGGCGCTCGTGGCGGCGCACAGGAAGCCGGGCAAATTCGTTCGAGTTTGTGGGGATGCGCGCCGGTGACCTAAACTTGACCGCTAGTGGTTGAACTCAGCCATGCTTTGGCGTGCCTTGAGAAAAATCACTCTAGGGCGGTGGCTCAATTGGTAGAGCAGCGGTCTCCAAAACCGCAGGTTGCAGGTTCGAGTCCTGTCCGCCCTGCAAATCCTGAAAGGTAGAAGCAATGTCACAAACAGTCGCTGACGAGCCCGGCGAGGACCTCGTCGCGCAAGCTCGCAAAGACCGTGCCACGCGCAAGGGTCCGTTCGCGCGCCTCGCGCTCTTCCTTCGCCAGGTCATTGGCGAACTCAAGAAGGTCGTCACCCCGACCCGACGTGAACTGATCAACTACACGATCGTCGTTCTCGTCTTCGTCGGCATCATGATGGCACTCGTGGGCGGGCTCGACTGGGCATTCGGCTGGGTTGTGGTCTTCATCTTCGGTGACCCGACCGCGTCGACCGCCGTCGGATAACCCGCACGGCTCACATCGAACACTTCTCCGCGCACGTACCGCGAAAATCGAACGAAGTTCAAAGGATTATGGAAAACAACAACCTGAGTGAAGCAGAGCGCGACGCGCAGCAGCTTGCTGCCGCATTAGACGCACTTGCGACCGACGACGACGCGCGTGAAACGATTGCGGTCGAGAGCGAATCGGCTGACGTTTCTTCCGACGATGCGCACGACGATGTCGACATTGCGGCGGATGCACCGGCCAACGCTGCCGTCGACGCAAGCGCGGACGCCGCTGAGTCCGCTCCCGAGTCGGATGACCCGTATGCCGAGTTCGAGCGCGAACTTCGCGGTCTCCCGGGCAAGTGGTACGTCATCCACTCGTACGCCGGTTTCGAGCGCAAGGTCAAGGCGAACATCGAGAATCGTAAGAAGACCCTCGGTCTCGAAGACTTCATCTTCCAGTGCGAGGTTCCCATGGAAGACGTGGTTGAGATCAAGAACGGTCAGCGCAAGATGGTCACGCGCGTGCGTATCCCCGGCTACGTTCTCGTTCGTCTCGACCTCAATGAAGACAGCTGGTCGTGTGTTCGTCACACGCCGGGCGTGACCGGATTCGTGGGCAACGCTCACAACCCGACGCCGCTGCGTTTCGCCGAAGCATTCAACATGCTCAAGCCCCTCGTCGAGGTCAAGGACGTCAACACTGCTAAGGCCGTTCAGGCGAAGGGTGGCGTTGCTGTGGCACGCACTCCGATTGCCGAGATCGACTTCGAAATCGGCGAGACCATCATCATCAAGGAAGGCTCGTTCGCGGGTCTGCCAGGATCCATCAGTGAAATCAAGCCTGAGAGCGGCAAGCTCACGGTTCTGGTTTCGCTCTTCGAGCGTGAGACGCCGGTCGAACTCAGCTTCGACCAGGTCACCAAGCAGTAGCTCGACACAAAGCCACCGCTTCTCAGAACGTCTGAGTCGCGGGAGAGTGAACCGGGACTTCTCGGTTCGTTCGATTGAAAGGGAAACAAAATGGCACCGAAAAAGAAAGTCACGGGTCTGATCAAGCTTCAGATCAAGGCTGGAGAAGCAAACCCCGCACCCCCCGTTGGTCCCGCTCTGGGTCAGCACGGTGTGAACATCATGGAATTCTGCAAGGCGTACAACGCTGCAACAGAAGGCCAGCGCGGAAACATCATCCCCGTCGAAATCTCGGTTTACGAAGACCGTTCGTTCGACTTCAT
>CAZPVE010000031.1:0-8233 GCA_964589925.1 uncultured Aurantimicrobium sp.
TCGCTGGGCTCATAACCCAGAGGTCGTAGGTTCAAATCCTGCCCCCGCAACAAGAACCAAATCCCCCTCTCGAAAGAGCAGGGGGATTTTTCTTGTGCGCGCAACGTCGAGTCGGACCCGCACGGGTGACTATGAGAGATCTAAAGCTTCGCGAGGAGCGCCTTCATCTGAGTGATCTGCGCGGTCTGGCTGGTAACAATCGCCTTTCCGAGCTGTGTGGTGCTGGGGTTATCTGATGTCTTGAGCATGGACACCATGGCAATCGCACCCTCGTGGTGGCTGATCATGCCCTCGAGATACAGCTTGTCGAAGGCTGGGCCGGTCGCATTTTCGAGCGCGGTCATTTCAGCATCCGAGAGCACACCACCACCCATGGAGTGCATCATGTCGGCAGATGCCTTCGTCGGCAGGCCGGCATCCGACAACCACTGTTTCATCTGGGCGATCTCGGGAGCCTGCTCCGCCTTGATCTGAGCGGCCAGCGCCCTCACCTGCGGGTTGGATGCGCGGGTCTCGGCGACCGTTCCCATATCTACGGCCTGCTGGTGGTGCGGAATCATCATCTGCAAGAACATGATGTCGGCGTCGCTGAGCGTTCCGCGGGCATCCTCTTTGTCGGCGCCCATCATTGAGCTGTGGCTGCCGGGAGCAGCGATGTTGATGGCGCATCCGGTGAGGGCGAGGGCGCCGGCGACAGCCAGCGCTGTAAAGGCGAGAACCTTGAGAGGCGTGGTCTTCAGGGTCATGGGTTCAGCCTAAGCCTCAGTTGCTATGAAGGGGCTGAGACCTTGTGCAGATCTGGCGGCCAGGTTGTCCGCGTCATAAAGGCGGTGCGGCGTATTCAAGATTCCAGCAAGGACCGTTGCGAGCGGCTCATTGACCCTCTCTCCGAGGAGCCTGAGAAAAGTTTCCACAGCCTGGCCGATTCAGTTTGTGTTGGCATAAAAACAAGCGCACACTTGTTGTAGAACTTGTGTCGGCGTGCGGCACTCAATTGGAGGTCAACAATGGCTACTCAGGACATCAAACTGGAAACCCCTTCGGCAGCAGTAGCTGGCGGCGAAGGTGGATGTTGCGGCGGCGCTTGCTGCGGCGGCAAGTAATCCAGACTCAAGCTCGAACGGCCCACAGAAATGTGGGCCGTTCTGCTGTTAAGCCCGCGTGGGCAGTGGCAGCGCGATTTTGCCGCAGGTCGCGAAGATGGCTCTGAGCTTGCCCTTCTCGACCACATCAACAGTGAGGGACCATCGGTATTTCACCGAGACCCAGGTGGCCGCGTAGGTGCACCAGTAGGCACGGTTCGGTGGCATCCACTCGGCCGGATCCATGTCACTCTTCGCCCGGTTCGTTGAGGCGCTCACGGCGATGAGCGACGGGGCGTATCCCAAGTCGTTGGCGAAGGCTTCGCGACGCTGAGCAGTCCACTTGTATGCGCCAGATTTCCACGCCTCTGACAGGGGGACGAAGTGGTCGATATCGATGCGACTCGCTGCTGTCAGCCACTGGTTGTCATAGGCTGACCACCATTTGCCCGTGCGAATCGTGCAGGTGCTGGAGTGCGTCGTGGCCGCCGATGACTCGGCCATCAACACTTCAGCTCGTGAGTTGCACCCGTCGCCGTCAGCATCGATCCAGAGTTTGAATAAGCTGCGTTGGTAGCCACCGTGGCTGGTCGGTTTGTTGTCGAGCTTGAGGCTGTTGAGTAGCGACACAAACTTCGCCGCGGGCTGACCGCTGGTGGCTGCGGCGGTCTGTGCCGTGAGCGTGGCCCCGGAGGCCACGGTCGCCAAAATGAACGTGATGGCGATGACGACCGCAATGATTCCAACCGCAATTTTCGCCCAGTGCTTGGTGAACAGCATGAGTTCCTCCCCGCATTCGACGCTACCGCCCATAGCCGTCAGCGAAGGCGCACCCTAAGCTCGTGTCATGAGCCGTTTAGCCCTCGTTACTGGAGCCACCGGCTACATCGGTGGCCGTTTGGTGCCCCGACTTCTGGCAGCTGGTTTTCGCGTGCGCGTGCTGGCTCGTTTCCCCGAGAAGTTGCGAAACATCCCCTGGGCGCTCGATGTCGACATTCGCGAAGGTGACCTGCAAGACCCACTGGCGGTTGCCGCCGCGATGCAGGATGTCGATGTCGTCTACTACTTGGTGCACTCGATGGGTCAGAAGGGCGACTTCGAGAAAAAGGAGCTCGACTGCGCACACAACGTGGCGGACTCGGCCCGTGCCGCGGGTGTTTCTCGCATCGTGTATCTCGGGGGGCTGCATCCCGAGGGAGTTGAGCTCTCTAAGCATCTGCGCAGTCGCAGCGAGGTAGGCGAGATTCTGCAGGCGTCGGGCGTGCCCACTCTGACGCTGCAGGCTGGTGTCATCATTGGCTCGGGCTCCACAAGCTTCGAGATGATTCGTCACCTCACGGATGTGCTCCCGGTGATGACCGCCCCCAAGTGGGTGGGCAACAAGATTCAGCCCATCGCCGTTCGCGACGTCATGTACTACCTGCTCGCTGCAGCGGATGTTCCGGCCGACGTCAACCGCGCCCTCGACATCGGCGGCCCCGAAGTTCTGACGTACATGGAGATGATGAACGAATACGCCGTCGAGGCCGGGATGCGCAAGCGCGCGATTCTCAAGCTTCCGGTTCTGACGCCCTACCTGGCGAGCCAGTGGGTCAACCTAGTGACCCCGATTCCGCGTGCGCTCGCGGTGCCCATCATTGAGAGCCTGCAGCACGACTGCATTATGAAGAACCACGACATCGATGCCGTCATTCCGCCGCCCGCGGAAGGCCTGGTCGCCTATCGTCGCGCCGTGCACCTTGCTCTCGGCAAGATGAAAGAGGGCGACATCGAGACGAGCTGGAAGAACACGAGCGTCGAGGGTGCACCCAGTGACCCGCTGCCGACTGACCCGGAGTGGGCCGGTCACAAGGTCTACCTGGATGCGCGTTCCCGCGCCTGCGCCGCACCCGCGGCCAAGCTCTGGACAGTCATTGAGGGCATCGGCGGCGAGCACGGCTGGTATTCCATGCCGATGGCGTGGGCGGCCCGCGGGTTTGCAGACAAACTCGTTGGGGGAGTCGGGCTTCGCCGTGGTCGCGTGCATCCCGACAACCTCAAAGTGGGAGAGGCCCTTGACTGGTGGCGTGTGGAGCGTGTCGACTATGGCAGCTACCTCCGGCTTCGTGCCGAAATGAAGGTTCCCGGACTGGCGTGGCTGGAAATGACAGCAGAGTCACAGCCCGATGGAACATCGATCTATCACCAGCGAGCCATATTCTTTCCGCGTGGCTTGGCCGGGCGCTTGTACTGGCTCTCCATCCTGCCTTTCCACGGCATCATCTTTAGCGGAATGGCAAAGCGGATCACGGCCGCCGCCGAAAACTTGTAGCCCCCGCGACCAGACTCCAATCGGATGCTTATGCGTCTCATAGCCTTCTCATAGATTTGGGTCGCAATCTGTACTCATCGACCACACGGGTTGATCCTTAACTGAAGGAGACAGAAATGTCGAAGGACGACAAGCCGACGGACTACACGCCCGCCGAAAACGTGGCCGCAGAGAACGTGGCCGCAGATGACGCCACAGAAAACGTGGCCGCCGAGAAGAAGGCAGCCAACCGCAGCCTTCCGCTGACCAAGCGCACCATCATTGGACTTTCCGCGGCGGGAGTCGCCGTGATTCTGGGCGCCGGATTCGTTGGTGCAGCAATAGCAGACGCAAACGACCACGGTCCTCGTGGCTTTGACCACAGCCAGGTTCAGGGTCCCCAGGCCGGCCAGCAGGGCCCGCAGGGTGGCAAGCAGGGCCATGGCGGTAAGCAGCACGGACCCCAGGGACAGATGCCTGGACAGCCTGGACAGCCCGGCCAGCCTGGCCAGTTCGTTGATCCCGATCCCAACGACAACGACGGCCCTGGAACCAACCTTCCGGGCAAGCCTGGTTCGGTAACCCCTCCGACCACGGCTCCCAGCGCCCCCGCCCAGTCCAACTAGGTCTGGCTGGCGCAAGGCCCGCTCACTTTTCAATGCCTCGGAAAGTGAGCGGGCCCTTCTTTTTGTATCGCCCGTCGGATTCACAGGCTTTAGCCCGTGGGCGCGGGTAAAGTCGTTTTCGATGAAACCCTCGCGCCCCCGCCCCAACGACCCGCAACTGATCCGCCCGGCAGTTTTGCCCGGCGTTCTCGGTTCGCTGGCGACACTGTCGGGTCTGTTCCTTTTTGGCACCGACTGGTTCATCACGATTCAGTTTGCGGTGAGCATCCTTGCCGCCATTGTTGGTGCTTTCGCGCTTCAGTCACGCACGACGAAGGGTTACATCACGGTGCCCTTCCTCGCTGCGGTGGTCGTGGTGTGGAACCCGATCGTGAACCTCTCTACGGCTGTGGCCTCGGCACTAGGCCCGCAGGGATGGATGCTTGCCGAGATCGCGGCAGCTGTCATCATCTTTGTCTCCGGAGTCTTGATCAAGACCATCGCACCAACCCGGTAGACTAAACCCGCACCACAACCCGCTTCGCTTTTCGCCCGTGTTCAAAACATGATGCGTGAGAAGCCCAGGGGCCAGGTGAATCGATCACGGACTTTCCGTGGCGAAAGCAATACGCACAACAACAGGAGACTCATTGTCACGCTCCGGCAATCGCCGCAACGTTCTCGATAACTCGGGACTCATTCCCATCCTCGCGCGCAAAGTTCGCGAGGTTGAGGCTAAAGCTCAGACCGGTAAGAAGGTTGGTCCCACCAACCGCACCAAGTTCCAGGTCATCGCCTTTCTTGTGCGCGAAGAGCGCGCCCGCATCAAGTCGGATGCTGAACTCAGCGACAAAGATCGCGCCGAGCAAATCAAACGCCTCGATGGCGTGGCAACCATTTTGGCCAAGACAGCCGCGCGCGACACCTCGCTGATTTCGCTCCTCGAGGTGGACCAGGCTGCCAGCCCGGTTGCCCAGAAGATGCGCCGCGACTGGCTGCTCGAATCGGGAGCAGAGG
This sequence comes from uncultured Aurantimicrobium sp., assembly GCA_964589925.1. Taxonomy (GTDB): domain Bacteria; phylum Actinomycetota; class Actinomycetes; order Actinomycetales; family Microbacteriaceae; genus CAIOLM01. The sequence continues at coordinate 4,995 of CAZPVE010000031.1, forward strand.
TTGACCCCGAAGATCTCATCATCACCACTGAGAAGACCACGCCAGATGTCGCACTTTCTCCTGAGCTTGCCGAGAAGCAGGTGCTGCCCATCTCGGTCAAGGCTCGACTGCGCTCGACACCATTCATGGCACCCGTTTTTACTCACGACACCGGATCTGTTCCCGTTGTTCGCCTCTCCAACTGGGAGCTGATTCAGCCCCTGTTCAAGTCGTTCGAGCAGGGTGCCGGCGGTGGCTCCGCCTGTATGGACATGCCCGCCGTACCCAAGTTCGACCGCTACTCGCCTAAAGACCTCGAGCTGATGCCTCACCAGATCCGTTTCATCGAGAGCGTGCGCGAAGGTCACCGCACCTTCTTGCTCGCTGATGAGCCGGGTCTTGGAAAGACGGCGCAGAGCCTGCTCGCCGCATCGGTTGCCGGCGCCTTCCCACTGCTCGCGATTGTGCCCAACGTCGTCAAGATGAACTGGGCCCGTGAGGTTGAGCGGTGGATTCCGGGTCGCCGCGCCACGGTCATCCATGGTGACGGCGCGAACATCGATGCCTTTGCCGATGTGTTCGTGGTCAACTACGAAGTTCTCGACCGCCACCTGTCGTGGATCAGCCAGATGGGCTTTAAGGGAATGGTTGTTGACGAGGCGCACTTCATCAAGAACCTCACCTCGCAGCGCTCTAAGAATGTGCTCGCCCTGGCTGAGCGCATCAAGCAGAACACGCCCGGCCACAACCCGCTGCGCATCGCCCTCACCGGTACTCCGCTCATCAACGACATCGACGACTTCCGCGCAATCTGGATGTTCCTGGGCTGGATCGAGAACGACAAGCCTTCGCGTGAACTCATGCGCAAGCTTGAAGAGGTAGGCCTCACCCCGGCTGACAAAGACTTCTACGCTGCCGCCCGCGAGACGGTCATCTCCATGGGAATCGTGCGCCGCCGCAAGATTGACGTGGCCAAAGACCTGCCGGCCAAGCGCGTGGTCGACCTCCCGGTCGAACTCGATGACGAACTCGGCGCGAGCATCCGTGCTGCCGAGGCCGAGCTGGCCAAGCGTCTGGTCACTCGCTACGACCGCCTCAGCCTCAATGGTGGCTTCCGCGGGACGACCGCCGACCTCATTCGCCTGGTTGCCCAGCAAGAGATCGACGAGGCCAAGAGTCAAAAGACCGGCGAAAACATCTTCACCATGGTTCGCAAGATTGGTCAGGCCAAGGCTGGCCTGGCCAGCGATTACGCCGCGCAGCTTGCCCGGTCCGTCGGCAAGGTTGTGTTCTTTGCTAAGCACATCGATGTGATGGATGCCGCCGAGCGTGCCTTCAGTGCGCAGGGGCTCAAGCACGTTTCGATCCGCGGAGATCAGTCGACGCCGGCTCGCCAGCAGGCCATCGACGCGTTCAACAACGATGACAGCGTGCAGATCGCGGTGTGTTCGCTCACCGCTGCCGGCGTGGGTCTCAACCTGCAGGCATCATCCAACGTTGTGCTCGCCGAGCTTTCCTGGACAAGCGCCGAGCAGACCCAGGCCATCGACCGTGTTCACCGCATTGGTCAGGAGATGCCGGTTACTGCCTGGCGCATCATCGCCGCGCAAACGCTCGACGCCAAGATCGCCGAACTCATCGACAACAAGCAGGGGCTCGCTTCGCGGGCCCTCGAGGGTGAAGCGATCGACCCGTCATCGCAAGACTCGGTTCAGCTCGCCGCGCTTGTCGACGTGCTTTCGCGCGCACTCGACGCTCGCTAGTTCTTCCAGAACGCGCTCAACAGGCGCGCGCACACATCCGGACGGTCGGCGTGCGCGGAGTGTCCCGCGTTTGCGACCACCCAGTAATCGGCGTTGACCTTCTCAGCAAACGCGCGCTGTTGGTCGATGGGCCAGGCGTCGTCGAGCGCCCCATGGCTCACAAGCATGCGCACTCCCGCGGCGACGAGCTCGTCGGAGCGGTCACGGTGCTCGTGAAGATGCGTGAATCCTGCGTCGAGCTGAGCCGGGTTCGTGTCGAAGAGGCGCTGGTGGTAGAACTGTTCGATCACGTTGAGCTCGCCACGCAGGTCGGCGTCGGGGTCCGCGCCGTTTTCCAGACGATTACCAATCCACAGTGCGCGCAGGCCGTTCTCACGCAGCGCGGCACGCTGGTGAAGCATTTCATCGCCGAGTGACCCCGCACCGGAGTTCCACAGGGTGAAGCTTGCGAAACGGGAGGGGTCTTGGATGACTGCCTCTGTACCGACGACTCCACCAAAGCTGTGGCCAAGAAGGTGGATGTTCCGACCGAGGTCGAGTGCGTCGGCAAGGAGATGAACATCGCGCCCCAGAGTGTGGAGTGAGTAGCCCTCGGGGGAGTCTGGTCCGGTGGAGCCGGGCTGCCCGCGCTGAGAGAACGAAATGACGCGAAAGCCTTGGTCGGCAAGTTCTTGAAAGATGGGAAAGAAAGTGCTCAGCGAGCTGGTGAATCCGGGGATGAGCAGGGCGATGCCGACTTCACCGCCGGTTGCGGGCAGATCCGCGACGGCGAGAGTGGCATCCCCTATGTTGACCTCGCGGCGAACGGTTGTCGGGGGTTGCAAGTCGGCCAGGGTGAGCCCCTGCTGCTCGAAGGCGGGAACCGGTGGTCGTGGTGTGGTGGCCATGAGTACAGGTTAGAGCCGAATGGTCACCTCCCGGCAAAGGTGAACAGCAGGTAAACAAATGGTGAACCCGGGGTATCTGTTTACCTTCGGTGGGTTAACTAAGGGGCTGAACCCGAGACAAGCTGCTGCGCCTGGGCGCCGGCTCTAGAAAGGCATCACAGTCATCATGGCTACCAAGAAGAAGACCCCTGAAGCAAAACAGAAGGCGGCCCTCGATAAAGCTCTGGCGCGTGCCACCGCGAAGCTGAGCAAGAAGGTCGCGACGACCGAGAAGGATCTCAAGAAGGCTGCCAACAAGGTTGCCGACAAAGTCGTCAAGGCGGGCAAGAAATCCAAGAAGGAAGTTCTCAAGAAAAAGAAGAAGGTTGCTGCCAAAGTCGTTCGCACCGTCAAGGCAACACAGCAAGAGACGCTGAAGGCGACGGCGAAAGTTGCCGCAAAGGTTGAAGCAGTCGCGGGTGACGTGGAAGCTGCCGCTAACCAGGCGGCAAGCAAGGTTCGTGTTCCCGCTGCGCCGACAGCGCGCCGCGCCGCAACTGGACTGGATGCGCTCACTGTCGTTCAGCTTCGAGCCAAGGCCAAGGCCGCTGGGCTCACCGGATACTCGTCG
>CAZPVE010000032.1:0-8230 GCA_964589925.1 uncultured Aurantimicrobium sp.
AGCCCTCCAACGTCAACACTGTCACGAACCTTCAAATTCGCCCCCGAAAAAATCCTGAGGGTTGAAACTGCTTCATATCCCGGAGACAAGATCATCGGGTCTATCTGTTCGAGTTCCAAGACCTGGTCAATCACTCCCTGTGGGGGGGAAAGGTGTTGGACCACCACAAATTCCCGCCCACCAAAGTTGAGGCGATCGATAACCCTCTCAAAATCAGCGTCTAGGGCTAAATTCTCGAGGAGGGCAACGCGTACCGAAGGCGCGATTCTTCGTTCCTCGAAAATTCCGAAATTGCAGAAATGCTCCACAAGGTCGATGCCCGGTCGAAGGTCTGGATTTGCTCGCAGATATTCCTCGGGGCTCCACCAGTCCCGGGCAAGATTGAACACGAAGTCATCCGAAAGACACAGCTTATTTTGAGCGAATGAGGGCAGTCGTCCGCGCTTGACGGCAGTTCGCCACTTCACAGGATCAATCAAGGGATGAGGCGGCATCAGAAATCCGCTTCTGACGAATTGCCCGAAAGGACGCGCTTCAAATCCGGGGCGCCGCAATTCGAGAGGTTGAGACTCGACCATGAACCAACGAGCCGGTCTGCGACCCTCAAATTCTCCCCACCCCACGAAGTGGCTTAAGGGGTCCACGCCAGCCTCGGAAACATCCGGGTAGGAGGACAGGTAGAACTCGCCATCAAAGTGAGGGCGGTACAGTTCCTCAATCTCCAAGGGGCTAACCTCTGATTCTGCTACCACTCGCCCCCCAATCGTCAGTTGCAGCAATTGCAAACCCTGATTAAACAGGGTATGTACCAAATAATACCCACACTATTCGGGTGGACGATGAAGCAGCGCAGAATCAGGCACCTCGGACTCGCGGGCCCTACCATCGAAGCATGTCTGTGGAAGCGAACGAGCTGATTCTGCTGGGCGAGGTCATCCCCCTCGCCATCGGCGCGGCGTTCACTCCATCACTGTTTGCCCTGCAAATTCTGACGACCTCGGCGCCGAAATGGCGGGCTCGGTCGCTGGCGTTCTTTCTCGGGGCGGCCAGCGCGTTCTTTCTTGCCTGCACCCTGTTGTTCTTAGGTTTTAGCCAGCTTCCTCACCGTCACCAGTCCGGTCAGGACATCGTGAGCGGGCTCGTGTGGCTCGCAGCAGCCCTCGTATTGGCCGGGATGGCGATCTGGCTGTTCTGGCCGCATCCCAACTTGGCGGCGTCCCTCGAGAAAGACCTCGTGGCCCGAATCGACCGCGCCCACCTGGCCACGTTCTTCGGTGTCGCTTTCGCGCTGAGCATCAAAGACGTCACGAGTTTTGCCCTGCTCGTACCTGCCTTGCACGAAACTGCCTCAGCGCAAGTGAATGTGGTTTTTCAACTCGTGACGGTGCTCGTGATTTTCGTTATCGCCCTGTTTCCGGTCATCTTGCCGCCGGCTTGGCGAATGTTCCGCGGGGCTCGAGCCGCGACTGAGATGGCGGCGATTTATCGCTTCACCATGGACCACCAGCTGACCATCGTGGGGGTGATCGCGGCACTGTTCAGCATCTTCTGTGCTGCAATTGGCCTCGGGCCGAACGGCCTCGCGGTCTACGGGTAAACGGGCTCGAAGCCGGTGGCTTCGTCGATGATGCGCTTGAGCATCTCGGGCTCGGTCGTGAACTCACCGGGCCGATTGGCTTTGCGAGCACCGTGATAGTCGCTTGATCCGGTCACAATGAGGTCAAACTCTGCCGCGTATTCCTCCAGGCGAGCCAAACCGGCTGGGTTCTTCTGGTTCTCAATATGCCCCAGCTCAAAGCCCGCCAGTCCAGCCTCTTTCAGGGCCACCATATGCTCGCGCGGCATCACGTGCTGGTGCCGGCCCACCGGATGCGCCGTGATGGGCACACCGCCGGCACCCCGCACGAGATCGATGGCCTCACGCACATCCAACCCCGGGCTCGGCACGTAATACTTGCTGTCTTTGGTCACGATTCGCTCGAAAAAGTCATCGACATCGGCGGCGTGACCGCGGCGAATCATCGCCGAGGCAAGATGCGGGCGCCCGATGCTGTCGCCGTCGGACTCAGCAAGCACGTCATCCCACTCGATGGCGTAGTCGACGGCGAGGCGCTCAGTCATTTCTTGCAGGCGCGGGATGCGCGCATCTAGAACGCGGTTCACTGCGGCGAGCAGGCGCTCCTCTTTCGGATTAAACAGATAGGCAAGGAGATGAACGCCGCCACCTCGTGCGCCGACAGCAGTAATCTCCATGCCGCCGATGAAGGTCATGCCTAAGCGGGTGCATTCCGCGGCCGCTTCAGCCCATCCGGCCGTGGTGTCGTGATCGGTGAGCGCCATCGTTCGGACGCCGGCAGCGTGGGCCGCCCGCACCACCTCTGCCGGGGTGTCAGTGCCATCGGAGACGTTGCTGTGCAAGTGCAGGTCTATCGGCTTTTGGGCCCGGAAAAACGCCTCCATGGTGTCATGCTAGAGCACGATGTTTAAACACCCCGTTCGGTCGATTCTGGTACTGGTTTCGATCGCCGTCATGGTCGTGTGCCTGTGGCCGCAGCTCATTGGCTTGTCGCGGGTATACCCGTTTGCATACCTCGTTGTCTCTCGAGGATCCACCACGGTCGTGGCGTTGATCGTTCTTGCCGTGTTGGCGGTGCTGGATCTGTTCGTACGCCGGGTCAAGCCGCTCAAGCGTCTAGTGCGCAGCATCGGCCGGTGGCTCCTGGTTTTTGCCGTAATTTCTGGTGTGATCGTGTGGCAGCGCGGCTGGAGCGATAAGCCCGCCACACCGACCGCAGACAGCATCACGGTCTTTAGCTGGAACACGATGGGCGGCAAAGCCGGCGCCGAAACAATCGCCAAGAACGCCCTGGATGCGCACGCCACGATCGTGAGCCTGCCCGAAACCACCAAAGAAACGGGCACCGCCATCGCCGAAATTATGGGCCGGCACGATTCACCGATGACTGTGCTCAGTGCCAAGTTTGACGACATCTACAAGGGCCACTCGACCGTGCTGCTGATCTCCACCAAGCTCGGCGCCTACACACTCGACACCCAGATTGGATCGACAACCGAATCACCCAGCCTTGTTGCTCGCCCCAGCCAGCCCGGCCGTCCTGTCATTGTTGCGGCGCACGCCACCGCTCCCGACGGCAGCAAACTCGATAACTGGCGCCGCGACCTCAGCTGGCTAGCCGGACGCTGCCAACAAGCAAATGTCATCATGGCCGGAGATTTCAACGCGTCGATCGATAACGTCAGCGGACTCGGGCCGGGACCGATGGGCAATTGCGGCGATGTCGCCCTGACGCTGGGTGCCGCATCCATTGGCACCTGGCCGACGTCACAGCCAACGCTTGTGGGAACCCAGATTGACCACGTCTTCTACTCAGCCGAGTGGAAGCCCACGGGCGTGCGCATTCTCACCGGACTTCCTCCAGCCCTGAGCGACCACCGCCCGGTTATCGCCACCCTGACGCCAGTGACAAAATAGCCACATGAACGAAAAGGCCTCGGCGAAGAACGCGAACCGTTCCACGACGCCTTCGTCGACCGCCTTTCAGACCTACATCGGTCAAGACTGGGCTGACCGCAAGGATGTGCTCCCGCCCCTTCGCGAAGCCGCCAAGTATGCCTCGGCCCGACGCCACGCCCTTAGCGCCAAGTTTCCCGGCGAGCGCCTGATCTTCGAGGCGGGCCCGATGAAGGTGCGCTCGAATGACACCCACTACCTCTACCGCGCGCACTCAGACTTCGCCTACCTCACCGGGTGGGGCAGCGACAGCCAGCCTGAGGCAGCCCTCGTCATGGAACCGACTGCTCAAGGCCACGAAGCGACCCTGTATTTTCGTGGGCCTGCCGGTCGAGACTCCGATGAGTTCTATGCCAACGCTGACATCGGCGAATTCTGGGTCGGTCGACGCCCCTCGCTTGCTCAGGTTGCTTCCGAGCTCGGCCTCTCGGTGCGCGACCTGAGCGAGCTGGACCACGCTACCGGCCCGGGGCCTAAAACCCGCACTTCCCCGGGCGACGCCGAGCTCGCTCGCGAGGTCTCGGAAATGCGCCTCGTCAAAGACGCCTATGAGGTTGGCCAAATGCAGGTTGCCATCGAAGCGACCTCGCGCGGATTCTCCGACATCGCACGGGTCCTTCCGTTGATCGTGGGCAATCCCCGCGGGGAGCGCATCATCGAGGGCGCCTTCGCCTCGCGGGCCCGGCTTGAGGGCAATGGCGTTGGCTACGAAACAATTGCTGCCGCAGGGCCGCACGCCTGCATCCTGCACTGGACTGACAACGACGGCACCGTGAACAAGGGTGATCTGGTTCTCATCGATGCTGGCGTGGAGCTCGACAGCTACTACACCGCCGACATCACCCGCACACTGCCCGCCTCAGGAAAGTTCTCTGCGGTGCAGCGCAAGGTCTACGAGGCTGTTCGCGAGGCTGCCGATGCCGCCTTCGCCGTGATCAAGCCGGGAATCACTTTTCACGAGGTGCACGACGCTGCCATGGAGGTCATCGCAGCCAAGGTCGCCGATTGGGGCATGCTGCCGGTCAGCGCCGAAGAAAGCTTGCAGCCTGAAAACCAGCACCACCGTCGCTACATGGTGCACGGCACGAGTCATCACCTCGGCATCGATGTGCACGACTGCGCTGCTGCTCGCCGCGAGATGTATCGCGACGGGATTGTGGCCGAAGGCATGATCTTCACGGTCGAACCCGGCCTCTACTTTCAGCCGGATGACCTCACCGTGCCCAAGGAATTCCGAGGCATCGGCGTGCGCATCGAAGACGACATCGTCGTGACCAAAGATGGCGCCATCAACCTGTCGGCCGGCATTCCCCGCACCGCTGACGATGTCGAAGCGTGGCTGAGTGGCTCGCCTCGCCCGGGTGCAAAATCCTAATGACAGCACTGACCGAGGCGGTGCGCGAGGCCGCCGGAAGCGTGATTGACCCCGAGCTGCGCAGGCCGCTCGCCGAGCTCGGCATGATCGGCGAGGTCGCGGTCGAGGGCGATCGCGCGAGCATCCAGGTGAAACTGACGATTGCCGGATGCCCTGCCGCCCAGACCATTGAACGCGATGTTTTCGCGGCCGCAGCTGCCGTGCCTGGGGTGGCCGAGGTTGTGGTGAACGTCGCCGTGATGACCCCCGACGAGCGCGCCCAGATGCTCACCGCTTTGCGTCCCGAGGGCGCCAAACACAACCCGTTCACCGCGGATTCCCTCACCCGAGTGATCGCGATCACCAGTGGCAAAGGTGGCGTCGGCAAATCGTCCCTGACCGCCAATCTCGCCTGCGCCCTGACCGCGCAGGGCTATCGGGTGGGCATCCTCGATGCTGACGTTCACGGCTACTCGATTCCCGCGCTCATGGGACTTGCGCCCGAGGGAATCCCGGTGCGCCCGACGCGCCTCGACGACATGATCGTGCCCCCGGTCGGTCATGACGTCAAAGTGATTTCGATCGGCATGTTCGTGGATGACCAGTCCACTGCCGTGGCCTGGCGCGGGCCGATGCTGCAGCGCACCATCAGCCAATTCCTCACCGATGTGTATTTCGGCGACCTGGACTTCTTGCTCCTCGACCTGCCTCCCGGCACCGGCGATGTCGCCATCACGGTCGGCCAACTGCTCCCCCACTCCGACGTGTTGATTGTGACGACGCCGCAACCAGCCGCAGCAGGCGTTGCGATCCGCGCCGGCATGCTCGCCCGTCAGACCGGTCAGCGCGTTATCGGAGTTGTCGAGAACATGAGCGCCATGGATGGCCCGAACGGCACCACCATCGACCTGTTCGGATCGGGCGGAGCTCAAGCGGTAGCCACGGGCCTCGCAACCGATGAACACCCAGTTCCGGTTCTCGGACAGGTTCCTTTGAGCATCGGCCTGCGCGTCGGCGGCGACACAGGCGTCCCGGTCGTCGCGCACGACCCGACCGACCCAGCCGCCCAGGCCATCACCGAGCTGGCCCGTGTTATTGCCACCTCGGGCCGCTCCCGCGCCGGGAAGTCGCTCGGCCTGAGCACGCGGTAGCCCCGGGCACGGCGCCGACTAGGCGGCCGTTGTACGGCGGCGCTGAGCTCGCCAGACCACGATGACCACAATCATCGGCCAGATTCCTTCGAGTCCGGCCGCGATGCGCTCGGCCGTGCCCACGTATCCGCTGCCCGTGTCAGCCCACACGCCCAAGAACCAGAAACAGAACGTGGCCATCACGACGGTCGCCGAAATCGCACCGACCGGGCGCACCACCCAGGGATAACTGCGGTCACGACGGATGCTCACCAGCGGCCATGCGGCAAGCAAAATAAAGCCAACAATCGCACTGAGTCGGTGGCCGACGCCGGAAGAGGCCGCCATGGTCTCGAGCGGGAATGCGGCGACACCAAAGAAGCTCAGTCCGCTCAGGAAGATGAAGATTCGTCCCGCCATCGTGATGATCGGCGCATAGAAGGCCACGAGCAAACTTGCAGCGCCGGTGAGGCAAAACACGGTGGTCATCCACGCCTGAGTCGGAGCATCCCCCGCGGCCAGCTCAGAAATGGTCTGTGCGAACGGGTTGTAGGCGGGAAAGCTCACGATCGCGATGAGCTGACCAAAGAACGAAATCAGCGGAGCCGCGATGCCACCCATCAGTGCCGGGAGGCGAACCCAGGGGTTCATGTCGATTCGAGGTCGAAGGGGGTTGCGGCGCTGGAGTCGCGCGGGGATGCGGGAGTCGACGAGGATGGCGCGGGAGCGGCAGGCTCGGCTACCGTCGGTGAGGACGCTGCGGGGCGAGCAGGCTCGGGATCCTCAAGAAGCGCCTCGCGAATGATGCGACGCGGGTCATAGCGTCGAGGGTCGAGCTTTTGCCACTCCACCTCGTCAAACTCATCGCCCATTTCCTCGCGCATCCGCTCTTTGGCGTTGTTCGCCATTTTGCGAAGACCCTTGACCAGGGTTGCCAGTTTGACCGCATACGTGGGAAGGCGTTCGGGACCGAGCAGGAAGACAGCAATCACGCCGATGACGAGGAGCTTGTCGAAGGTCAAACCGAACACACTACGAGACTACCGCGGTGAAAAACCCTGCTCGCTCTAGTCTGGAAGCCAGGAGGTACCGCCCATGCTCGAGCATCTCGACTGGATTTTTGTAAACGACGCTGCCGTTGAATCCGAAACGATCAGCAAGGCACGCGAATTGTCGCTCGAACACGGAATCGAGCCCATTGCTGCTCCCGTGGGTGCCCAATATGCCGTCGCCGCGGCGAGCACTCAGGCCCAGAACATCATCGAGATCGGAACCGGCTTCGGTGTTTCCGGCCTGTGGCTTCTGCAGGGCGCACCGAACGCCACCCTCACCTCGATTGACGACGAATACGATCATCACGAGCAGTCCAAGCCCCTGTTTGCCGAGGCGGGATACGCAGCAAACCGAATCCGCTTGATCACCGGCAAGGCAGGCGATGTTCTGCCGCGCATGAACGAGAACACTTACGATGTGGCGGTCGTAGATGGCGACCCGAACCAGCTGCTGTTCAACGTCGAGCACGCTCTGCGTTTGGTTCGCGTCGGCGGCATCGTGCTCATTCCCCACGCCCTGTGGAAGGGTGAGGTTGCCGAGCCTGCCAAACGCGGTGCGGTCCCGAGTGCTTTGCGGGCAATCATGAAGAACGCCACCGAAGATGACGGTCAGGTGTGGGCTCTCAGCCCTGCCGGCGACGGTCTGCTGCAAATCGTCAAGACCGCCTAGACCTAGGTCACGGCACACAAGCAAAAGCCCCGCGAAAGCGGGGCTTTGTGCATCCGGCTTTGAAGAAAGCCTGGCGAGTGTGGACTAGGCCAGCACCTTGCCGAGAAGGCTGTGAAGTTCGGTGACTTCTTCGTTGGTCATCGAAACAGCCATACGGCCGCCGCCCTCAAGCGGAACCTTCACGATGATGAGACGACCCTCTTTGGTGGCCTCCATGGGTCCGTCGCCGGTACGTGGTTTCTGCGCCGCCATGGGCACCCCTTTCAGAACTATCTGCTTCCATTATCCCAGTTGTGCCGACGTCGAATTACCACGGGGCACTCCTGGGGCGCTTGTTCAAACAGTGTTTACGGGGGCGTCCAGTCGTTTTCACTCACCGCCCAAAACTGGGCAATCCAGAACCATTGAGCAACGAGGAAGACCACCACAAGGGCAACTCGATAGACACGCGACCGAGGTGTCGCGAACATGCCGAGGGCGGGAAACAGGGGC
>CAZPVE010000033.1:0-5519 GCA_964589925.1 uncultured Aurantimicrobium sp.
AATCCCTCGCTGGTGTCGAGCGCTCGCTCGCGGCCCAAGCTCGCGACGCGAAGTAACCCAAAGGCATCCTCATGAATTCTTTCTTTCAGGCCCTGGTTGACACGGTGGCCCCTTTTGCGTTCGTCGGCACGATCGTGCTGACGATCCTCATCGCCGCCCTGGTTCGATTCATCCTCATCAAAATCAACAATCGAGTGATTCGAAACATCGTTGACGGTGTCGACAAGAAAACACGCAAAGCCCAGCAAAACGGCAAACCGGTAACGCTCAGCCCTCGGGCAAAGCAACGCACCAAGACTCTGGGCAGTGTTCTGAACAACACGGTCACCTGGGTAGTCGTGGGAGTGACCCTGATCGTTGTTTTGCAGGAGCTTGGCGTCTCGGTTGTCGCGATTGCCGCTTCCGCCGGTGTTGCCACGGCTGTCATCGGTTTTGGTGCCCAGAACGTGATCAAGGACATCCTCAACGGCCTATTCCTCGTCTTCGAGGACCAGTACGGCGTGGGCGATCAGGTTGACCTCGGCCTCGCCAGCGGAACCGTGGAAGAAGTTGGCGTGCGAATCACCAAGATTCGTGATGCTGAAGGCGTTCTGTGGTTCGTTCGCAACGGAGAAATCGTTCGTGTGGGAAACCTGTCCCAAGCCAAGAAGAAGAAGTAGTGGGCGAAATTTCCTTCTTTGAGGAGATCGGTGGCCGACCGACCTTCGAGGCCCTGACCGCAAAGTTCTATGAGGGCGTTGCCGGTGACCCCGTCTTGCGGCCCATGTACCCCGAAGAAGACTTGGGCCCGGCCCAGGAACGACTGCTGCTCTTCCTCGAGCAGTATTGGGGCGGCCCCACGACCTATAGCGACACCCGTGGACATCCCCGTCTGCGTCTGCGCCATCAGCCCTACAAGATCAACCCGGATGCACGTGAGCGCTGGCTCACTCACATGACGGTTGCTGTCGACTCACTGGAGCTGTCGCCGTTGCAGCGCGAAACCCTGATGGATTACCTGACGCGAGCCGCTACAGCGATGCTCAACACCTTCGACGACTAACGCGAAAGAACGTGGCCGCGACTGGTGGCCAAACGAGCCCAGGGGCCAGTGGCGCTCAGGGAAACCTCTTCCGAGGCGTCGACCGCGAATCCAAGCCCGAAGGCCGCAAACGCGGCTCCGGCCGGCACATGAACTTCACCTTGTTCGCCCTCGGCGGTGAAGAGCGTGCGACCCCAGGTAGATCGACGAACCTCGTCCACGATCTTCACCCCCAGGCCATTCGCCGCGGCCACTTCTGCGATGCCCGCCTCGGCGACTGCGATCAGGTCAGAAGCGTTGACCTCGCCCAAGTTGTGCCATCCCGTCGATGGAGCCGAAACACCAGCCCATGCGATGCCTGCCTGGCCTATGGGCAGGGCGAACTCATGCACATCCCGTGCTAGCCGATCTTGCATCGCCGCAATCTGAACAACGGTGTCGATGTGTTCGTGGCCGGCGGCAAGCTCAAACACCCGAACGCCGAGAACGGTCGGGTCAGTATCGAGCAGCCCCTGCTTGGTGAGAACAGCGACCGTCGCCACGAGGGCGGTCCCGGCCGAGACAAGACGCACATGCTCGCAGCCCAACCGAGCTGCCCTCTGCAGAAAGACCTTGAGGTCAGCGGCATCCGCTTGCTCGGCAAGGCTCAGGTGTGAAGTCATCGTGCCTCCTAAACTAGCGAACAGAACACCCGGCGAATCGAGGCTTCATGCACCCCAATGTCGAGCTCATGCTCGCAGCCTTGAATCTTGCCCCTGAAAAGTCCGCACTGGCGGACGACGTGTTCAGCGCCCCGAGCATCAAAATGATGCACAACCGTGTTTACGGCGGGCAGGTGATGGCTCAGTCGCTCCTGGCTGCGATTCGCACCGTTGCGCAAGACCGAACCGTTCACTCTATGCATGGCTACTTTTTGCGCCCAGGGGATGACACACAGCCCATCACGTTCGCGGTTGACCGAATCCATGACGGACGCTCATTCTCCACCCGCCGAACGCAGGCCTACCAAAACGATGTTCCGATCTTCTCGATGATCGCCTCATTTCAGGTTGCCAATGAAGGTCTCGACCACTTCGAGCCCATGCCGACAGGAATTGCCCAGCCCGAGGACCTCCCCAGTCCAGCCGAACTTTTTGCCCATGTGCAAGACCCGCGCGCCGCTTTTTGGGTAAACCAGCGCCCCTTCGACCTGCGCTACGTCAACGGGCCGATTTATCTCGAAGTCACCGGCCCACACGTTGCCCACCAGGCAATTTGGATGCGCTGCCTTGACACTCTGCCGACGGATCCCAACGTGCATCTGGCTGCACTCGCCTACGCGAGCGACTACCCGATTCTCGAGCCGATCTACCGCCGCCACGGTGTTGCATGGGCAACGCCTGGACTCAAGGCTGCAAGTCTCGACCACGCGATGTGGTTCCACCGTCCCGTCAAAGCCGACGAATGGCTGCTGTATGTCCAGGAATCACCGAGCGCCCAAGGCGGACGAGGGCTGGGCATCGGGCGCATCTATAGTCGTGACGGAATCCTGGTGGCAACCGTCGCCCAAGAGGGCATGATTCGAGTCCCTACCGACGGTTGAACTCGATCGCCGGCTCAACATACGGAGCCAACTGTGCGCGCTCGTCATCGGTCATCTTTCGAGGACGCATCGTTGCCGAGTCGACGAGCACAATCACGGTCGTAGCGCGCGTGTATAGCTCTCGCGGCGACTGCGAAACAGGTGAATAGATTTCGTAGCAAACATCGAGGCTTGCTCCCCCGACCTTGCCGATCCACATCTCAATGTCGATGGGCTCTCGCAGGTGAGGAATCGGTGACAGATACTCAATCTCTTGTCGAGCGATAAGGGTGAACGTGTCCGAGTTTGGGCCGCCACTAAACACGCGTGCACCCTCAACAGGGCCATCCTCATCCGTGGCCCAGAAGCCATGGATGCGCGCTTCCTCCAGCAAGCTGAACATCTGAGCGTTGTTGACGTGCCCGTAGGCGTCAAGGTCAGACCAGCGAACCGGAATCGGAATATGCAACCGCATGGGGGTGCTTAGTCGCGCGTGAGCTTGCGGTAGGTGGAGCGGTGTGGGTTGGCAGCATCGGGGCCAAGACGCTCAATCTTGTTTGCTTCGTAGGCCTCGAAGTTGCCCTCGAACCAGTGCCAGTAAGCAGGCTTCTCCTCAGTGCCTTCATAAGCCAGGATGTGCGTTGCGATTCGGTCGAGGAACCACCGGTCGTGCGTGATGACCACAGCACAACCAGGGAACTCGAGCAGCGCGTTCTCCAAGCTCGACAGGGTTTCGACGTCGAGGTCGTTTGTGGGCTCGTCGAGCAGGAGGAGGTTTCCACCCTGCTTGAGCGTGAGCGCGAGGTTGAGTCGGTTGCGCTCACCACCGGAGAGCACACCGGCCGGCTTCTGCTGGTCCGGGCCCTTAAAGCCGAATGTTGAGACGTAGGCGCGACTCGGGATTTCGGTGTTGCCCACCTGAATGAAGTCAAGACCGTCAGAAACGACTTCCCACAGCGTCTTATTGGGGTCGATGCCGCCGCGGCCCTGGTCGACGTAGGAGATTTTGACGGTTTCACCGACCTTGACCTCACCACCGTCGGCCTGCTCGAAGCCAACAATCGTCTTGAACAGGGTCGACTTGCCCACACCGTTCGGTCCGATGATTCCGACGATGCCGTTTCGCGGCAGTGTGAACGACAAGTCTTCGATGAGCACTCGGTCTCCGAAGCCCTTCTTGAGCTTGGTGACCTCGAGAACCGTGTTTCCAAGGCGGGGGCCGGCAGGAATCTGAATCTCTTCGAAGTCGAGTTTGCGCGTGCGCTCAGCCTCGGCTGCCATCTCTTCGTAGCGGTTCAGACGAGCCTTCGACTTGGCCTGGCGGCCCTTGGCGTTGGAGCGAACCCAGTCAAGCTCTTCAGCCAGGCGCTTGGCCAACTTGGCGTCTTTCTTGCCCTGAACTTCGAGGCGCTCAGCCTTCTTCTCGAGGTAAGTGGAGTAGTTGCCCTCGTAGGGGTAGAGGTGACCGCGGTCAACCTCGGCGATCCACTCGGCCACGTGGTCGAGGAAGTAGCGGTCGTGTGTGACGGCCAGCACGGCACCGGGATACTTGGCAAGGTGCTGCTCGAGCCAGAGAACACTCTCGGCGTCGAGGTGGTTGGTGGGCTCATCAAGTAGCAGCAGGTCAGGTTTCTGCAACAGGAGCTTACACAGCGCTACGCGGCGCTTTTCTCCACCGGAAAGAACTCCAATGGACGAGTCGGACGGCGGGCAGCGGAGGGCATCCATGGCTTGTTCCAGCTGTGAATCGAGGTCCCACGCGTCAGCGGCGTCGATGGCTTCCTGCAGAGTTCCCATCTCGACGAGCAAGGCGTCAAAATCGGCATCAGGGTCGGCGAGTGCGGCTGAAATCTCGTTGAAGCGGTCAATCTTGCCCTTGATCTCACCAACGCCCTCTTGCACGTTCTCGAGAACGGTTTTTGTTTCGTCGAGCTCGGGCTCCTGCATCAGGATGCCGACGGTGTATCCGGGGCTCAGCTTTGCCTCACCGTTCGAGGGCGTGTCGAGGCCAGCCATGATCTTGAGAATCGTGGACTTTCCAGCACCGTTGGGGCCCACCACACCGATCTTTGCGCCAGGGAAGAACGACATCGTGACGTCGTCAAGGATGACCTTGTCGCCGACAGCTTTGCGGGCACGGACCATGGTGTAGATAAATTCAGCCATGGGTACAAGCTTAAGAGACTCAGAGGTGGTTGAGTGACCGCCCGAGCAGGCACCCGCCGCTGGCCAGAACGGGCTGAACAGACACCGTCAAACCCCCAATGCTCGGGCCGTATTGCGCGATCAAGCACTTGTCTGCCACCAGAGCAGCGACGGTCACACTGTCGGGCTTCAGGCCAATCGCCGTGGAATTGTCGGAGAACTGAATTCCCTTGGCAGCAAACCCAGACGCCGCGAGCTTTTTGGCCAAAGCCTCGGTGCTGGCATTCTCACCTTCACGGGAAATCGCGTCGGTCACGATCCAACGAAAGTATTCGAGGTTGTCGTCAGCCGTGCCCGCGGGAACG
This sequence comes from uncultured Aurantimicrobium sp., assembly GCA_964589925.1. Lineage (GTDB taxonomy): Bacteria > Actinomycetota > Actinomycetes > Actinomycetales > Microbacteriaceae > CAIOLM01. The sequence continues at coordinate 5,093 of CAZPVE010000033.1, forward strand.
AAGGTTGGAGCAACGGTCGGCGTGGGCGCCGGGCTGCTGGTCGCACTGGTGGAACCGCCAGCCGTGCATCCGGCCAACCCTGCGAGCGCGGACGAAACAAGGAGGGCCAGGCCAGTCGTCACAGTTGCCCTGGACAAACTGCTGTAACGACCGAAGACCATGCCCCTCAGTTTATGAGGCGTTGGGCCAGGCATCCTGACCGTCGGCTGGGTCTTGCTCACCGGTCGAGGCTGTCGAAACCCGCGTGAACTGCGAAGTGCCCCAAAACATGTCGTGCCCGATGGTGTCTGCCTCGATCTCAACTGTCGTGCCCGAGCGGTCGGTGTTCTCCCAATCGCGAATGCGCAAGCGACCAGTCACGACAACTCGGTCGCCCTTGACGATGGAGACCGCTGCGTTCGAAGCCAGCCCGCGGAACGCAGAAACC